>NZ_QXCO01000070.1:0-6937 GCF_003458115.1 Bacillus sp. ISO11
GTTTAGTATTTTCTTGTTTAGGTTGTTCTTGAGGTTTAGTAGTTTCTTTATTTTCTGTTGTAGTATTTGTGCTCTTTGGATATTTATAATCTTCACATGGAATGCCGTCTTTATCATTATCTAAACGATGTGGATCATTCCCAACACCATATCCATTTTGATCCCAGAATGCTTGAGCATCTTGTTGACTTTTAAAATGTCCACAGTTTTTTGTATCATTAGGACTCTTAGCTGCAAATGCAGAAGAACTGTACCCCACTGTTAATAGTGTTACCGCTGTTGCTGAAGCTAATAATTTTTTCATAATTTTCTCCATCTCCCTAAATGGTATGTATTTACATTGAAATATTTTACATTTAAAAATTAAAAATACAATAATAATTTGTAGATAAATGTAAGATTTCTAGATAATAATAGCAAATTATTAATTCGTATATTGTTATATTATGTCGAAAGAAAATAAAAAAAGATAACCTAAGGTACCTTCCTCTGACGTGAACCAGCTTAATATTAATAATATGTATTAGGACTCCTATCCGAATATTTTTTAACATGTAAAGATAAAAGGTTACATTAATTCTAGGATGATAACACCAGCTGAACGGAATGGAATAAGCCAGTCGGCCTTCTTCAAACAGGTCAAAAATGGTATGAATTCATATGAAACAGCAAAGAAGGGAAAAGTGTACGCAGTGCATTTGAAATTAGTGAGAAAGAAAGGCAGTAAGAACGTTACTTTTTACTCAAGGGTTAAAAGAGGGATGAAGATGCTACCTACTAGGAATAAAGCTCCAAGCAAAATTAAAGAATCAACTAAAACCAAGAACCGGTTTATCTGAGGCTTTCGAAATTTCTTCAGTATGCTAAAAACTGCACTCATTCCGAAACAAATATATTACAAAATCATTATTGTCTCTAATATATTGATAATTTAATTATATACTGAAAAATATGTACATATAAATTTTTAAAAAGTCCTTATTTGAATAAAAAATGGTCCTTACATTACGTAAGAACCCCATAATCGAAGAAAAAAGTCGTATGTGAAACCACGTGGGAATCACAATAATATTTTAACACCTAAATATATAGTTGTCTATACATGATTGGACAAAATAGTTATTAAAACGAAGAAGCTCTAGATTTAGGGATCTAGAGCTTCTTGTGTTGGTATAACTCACACGGTTTATGAAAAGAAAAGAACTTACTGAAGATAACACATGAATGTTTCATAAATGTATCAAAAATGTGAACAAAATAGCTATTTTATGTAGTTGAGTAGGTAAGATGAGGAAAACGTCCATAACGGTTGCTTTTTTCCTAGTTATATAGAAATGACACATTAAACGTATTTAATGTGTCATCTAGGTATAAAGATAATTGATAATTATACAATGATATGGAAGGGTCTTTTCTAACGTGTTAGTTACCTCAAAGTATATGTATCTTTTGGCGCCTGGGCGAGGGTGCTTTTTTTTTTGCACATTATGATAAGGACAAGCATATAATGTAATAGGACGAGTTCTTCGTGTCCTATTCAATGCTCAGAATAAACCCCAATTCACATTGAGAGCGCCAATAGCGAGGGTGCTCTCTTTATATTGAAAATAAAAAGTAAATATATATAATATGATTAATGGATTTTCATTTTAATCTGAGGGGTACAAATTCGATGCGACGTAAAAAGGATTTGTTGAAACAATGGAAGGTAGATTTGCAGGCTGTTCAAGAAGAAAAGAGGATGAAGAAAAAGACTAAGAATAAGAAATATAGCATCCCTGGTAATACAGCTGGATTCATGAATGGGAAGAATACTTATCGTAAAGAGAATGGGGTATGGAAGCAAAGAAATAAATGATGTTAGGGTAAATATTTTTGATTAAGTGTATAGGAATTATCGTGGGCGTTGCCATAATTGGGATGGCATCTTGTTTGTTGTTAAGGAAAGATAGGGCGTGAGATAGACTTGCAAATTGAAATATTATTAGTTTGAAACATGGACTAATAAACAAACTATTTCTACCTTTTAATCATAGAATATGATGAATTCTATTTTAGAGGAGGGAATCATATCTATGGGATGGGATAATAATTTTGGACATTCTCGAGATTGTAATAGATTTTGGGATGATTTAGTATTTTGCGGTTGCGGCCGTAGACGAAGAAGAAACGATTTTAACGACTGTCATTGTAGACGTGACTGCGATTGTGATGAGTGTCGTCGTAGACGTAATCATGACCACGATCGTGAGCATGATCATGGTGACCATCGAGATTGGTAAAGTCTTTTGAAAGAGTGCATATTTTAATAGCACTCTTTTTTATTATTTTTTTTAATTACTACTTATTAACTAGAAGGATGCAGTTTCAATTTTATTTAACATTTTACAAAACAAACGAACACAAAGAACGAAAATAAATTTCAACTGTCTAAAAGTTGATGCTTTTAGATGATGTGGGGAAATGCTGTGAAAAATTATTAAAATCTTACCTTATATTTATCTAAGAGTTAGTCTGAAATAGAGTATATAAAACAATGATAAATTTTAAATAGTATTAGGGGATGACTGATGAAATTAGTGTGATATGTACGAGCTAGTATAAGAGAGCAAGATTTAGAATTGCAATTTAACACGGTAGAAACTTATGGTTCTACAAAAAAATTCACTGGAAAGTAGAATGGAGCGAAAAATCTTAAGGAAATATAAAGTTGTTGAAATTTTTATGTGAATTCATTAATATGTAATTGTATTTATTGTTTATTTGATTCTGTTTATTCTCACACTTTATGAGTTGTGGTTGAGCTGTAGAAGCAAGCTGCGTCTTGTTTTAATTCTGAAAGGGCTTCTTTGAGCCGATTAGTGTATATATAGCTTATTTTGCTATATACATTTTTAATCGACTTGAAGAAGTCCTTTTTGTGTTGTTTCCAAATCTGTTTGATTGGAGAACCCATTATCACATTGGGAAAAAAATTTATTTAGGGGACTTAATTATGATTATCTGTTATGAAGTATCATTATTTTATTCTGCACATCCAGATGGTCCTATTCAAAGTTTACGTGCATTACAAGCACTTAATCCGATAAAAGAGGGTGTATTCTCTTTAACAGGTGTCAGCGTATCGTAATGAATAATTTACAGAACCATATTGAAGTATGTAGTCAGAGGGAATGACAGAAATCCGTAGTGAAGAATTACTATGAATTTCTATCTTTTATTTTATCAGGAGCAATAAAGACACGTATGGAACGTAAGATTGACAAAGAATTCAAGAGATTTACACAAATGTTGGTTTATTTTTATGAAAAATAGGTGGAAAATTTGATGGAATGTCTTATCGAGCGAAAGTGTCTGTGTACTTTGTGATACAACAATTAAGTTAGATAAGAAGAGAAGCAAAAAGTATTAGCCTACAAATCACGAGATGTTTGCTAGAGCATTTGAAGCATACGTAGAATCGGATTTGCAAAATCAAGAACATAGAAATGATTATTTAGTTTGTAATGCGTATCCTTTTGTATATCCATTAGGTGATTATACGTAATATCCTAATGTAATTATAAAAAGTTTAATGGAAGTAATAGTCCCATATATAATAAACAGTATATAAGGAGTGGGGAAAAATGGATTATAACATTCAAAAAGGACAGTTTCGTTTAACAAGTGCTTATCCGAGAGGTAGCTGGTGGGAGTTTTACCGTATACCTTGTCCAGTTTGTTATGATACAGGTAATTGTATGCTGCACGTTTCGCAAGATAAGGTAGCATGTACACGTGTAGAAAGTAAATGGATTTATGGAAAAAACACGGGCAATCCAAGCTACATTCATTACATAAAAGGAAAAGATAAATATCAATTGCCTGAGGTGGATGAAATTCAGATTCATGATAAGAAAAGTAATGAGGAATTAAATGTGTTTAATCGTAAATTAATGGAGTTCATACCATTACAAGAGCATCATCATGCACATTTATTAAAAGATAGAAAAATGAGCGAAGAACAAATACAAATACGTCAATATCGTTCTTTCTTAAAACAACAAATTGTGTTAGAGGAGGATAATACGTATACGACTGTTTGGGAGCAGCTATTTAAACAGATGGGGAATAAAAATTGCTGGCAGGGAATCCCGGGTTTCTATGAGATGAAGAAAGGTCAACGTTCTCTTCGTTTGATGTCAGGATCTCCTGGTATATTGATTCCTTTTCGGAATCAGTACAATCAAATTGTTGGATGGCAGGTTCGTGTGGATGAAGTGAAAAACTCCGTTCATGTGAAATCTGCACCTACTGGAGTTCAAGCAGAATTAATCGAACAGCCTAATGTTGTGAAGATAATTAAAAATGGTGATTGTATCTTTGAAGGCGAACTAGAAGTGAGCAAAAAGGTAGAGATTCCATTTCAAGAGGGACAAATTGTTGTAAAGATTCATAAAGGGCAAAAATATCTGTGGGTCTCATCAGCAAACAAAAATCAAGGAACTGGTGCAGGCGGTAGTGAAAATCCACTTCCTGTACATGTAGCTGTACCAAGTTCTCATTTGAAACATTGGAATTCTGGTACCTTACATCAAACCAACTCAGTAATGATTACAGAGGGAGCTATGAAAGCAGATCTGGTTGCTGATTTGCTTCCAGAGAGATTTAATAAAGAGGAGCTTTCTGAAATAGGAACAACGGTTCTTGCGATTCCTGGTGTAAATGCTTGGCGAATTACTATGCCTGTATTAAAGGATATGGGTGTAGAAAATGTCTATTTAGCGTTTGACGCTGATTTAGTAGAGAATCAAAAAGTAAGAAAAGCTCTTATAGACTTCGCGACAAAGTTAAAGACAGAGGGCTATAACGTAATTATTGCTGCATGGAACCCAGCACAAGGTAAGGGGCTGGATGATGCAATGCAAGCGGGATTTAAACCTGTATTTCAGAGATTGTGAAATTCATAAAGTAGGTTGGTATTTTCATAAATAGGTAGATTGAAAAAGGTAGAGTTTGTAATTCTATCTTTTTCTTATATCCAATTACCATAGAGGATTTAAATTAACTAAAAGAAAGGTAGAAGAGAATATGAATACATCTATGAAAAAAAGTCTAGTAAATTTACGAGTTGATTTTGCTTTCAAGCGCTTGTTTGGAGTAGAAGGAAACGAGGATATACTCATTGGTTTTCTTAATGCGGTATTACAATCCTCTTTAGATGAGGAAATTATTTCTTTGCATTTAGATGATCCACATCTTCCAAGGGAACAAAAGGATGATAAATTGTCTATTTTAGATTTGCGAGCTACCCTTAATAGTGGTATAAAATTAAATATAGAGATACAGGTTCGCGACAAAAAAGACATGATCGAGCGATCTTTGTTCTACTGGGCTGGCATGTATTATTCTCAAATGACTCAGGGGATGAAGTATACAGAATTAAGACCAACTATTTGTATTAATATAGTGGATTTCATTCTGTTTCCAGGAGAAGAGGACTTTCATAATGTCGGTGTAGTCATGAACAAAAAATCGGTGCACATAATTTCAGAGAATATGCAATTGCACTTTCTTGAGATTCCAAAGGTTATTCGAGAATGGCAAGAAGATCGAATGGATCCATGGAAGGATATATTAGCACGTTGGCTATTATTATTTCCTGCATATGAAGATGAGAAATTAACTACAATCCTGGAGGGAATCGCGATGGAAAAAGATCCAGTTTTGAAAAAGGCAATAGAGGATTGGGAGCGTTTAAGTAGTGATAAAGACTTTTTACGCTTATATGAGGCGAGAGAGAAGGCAATAAAAGATAGAATATCAGAAATAGAGACGGCAGAAGAAAAAGCAGCAAAAGAAACCAAAATACAACTAATTCAAAACTTGATTAAAGTAGGTGTACCTATAGAAAAGGTTGCAGAGGCTGCTGAAATAAGTATGGAAGAAGTCCATAAAATTTTAAAGAATGAATAGTAGATAAAAGCTATAAAAACTATAAAAACAGGTAATTCCATAAATATATGAAATTACCTGTTTTTTTGTTTTCTTTACGGGTAATTAACAAATACATTTTTGGTTGTGTTGTTGGCTTAAAATAAAGGTCGATAAAATATGCTGAGAAGATTCATTTTATCATATACCCAACTTTTTTTGTTATTAGGGTTTGAGAATTGATAAAGTGTTTTAATTCGTAAAATTACCTTACATGGATTTTTAGGTGTTTTTTAAATTACAATAATAAGTTTAAAAAATAAATATATGTAAGATTCATAATGGATATCTATGTATTTTACTTTGTTTTTTTGATTTCTTCCCTTGTAGAAGTACATTGGAGATAGGGAGTTTCCTGATAAAAACAATATCATATTATATAGAAAGATATAATTTTAAAAAATTTCTAATTTAAGAAAAAAATAGAATTTTGCATAATTTTGTCTTGAAAAAAAGATTTAATAGTGAGAAAATTACCAATATAAAAAAGGAGGCAAAGTTATGACTGATTATAAAAAAAATATTGAAGAATTCAAAAAGAATGGTTATTTGTTAATTAAAAATGTATTTTCTGCTGAGGAAATTAAAGAACTAAAAAGAGAGATTTCAGCGTGTGCTGGTAAGGATTTGAATCATGAAGGTATTGGAGCAGCAGCAGCAATTATTGATCGTCCTATTGATTTGGAAGATTTTCCAGTAGGCGTAGCACAAGGTCTACACAAAATTGAAGCGGGTGCTCCAGTAGGCGTAGCACAAGGTCTACACAAAATTGAAGCGGGTGCTCCAGTAGGTGTAGCACAAGGTCTACACAAAATTGAAGCGGGTGCTCCAGTAGGCGTAGCACAAGGTCTACACAAAATTGAAGCGGGTGCTCCAGTAGGCGTAGCACAAGGTCTACACAAAATTGAAGCGGGTGCTCCAGTAGGCGTAGCACAAGGTTTACATAAAATTGAAGCGGGTGCTC
>NZ_QXCO01000071.1:0-5826 GCF_003458115.1 Bacillus sp. ISO11
CCTTCATAGTTTGGTGATGATGGCAGAGAGGTCACACCCGTTCCCATACCGAACACGGAAGTTAAGCTCTCTAGCGCCGATGGTAGTTGGGACCTTGTCCCTGTGAGAGTAGGACGTCGCCAAGCAACTTTAAGACGAGTCAGAATGACTCGTCTTTTTTGTGTTTTATAAAAATAAGAATGGCTGGTAAATCTCAGTTTATTAAAATTTCACTTTATTGTTCACATCAACAAGTTCAAAACGCTCACAGACGAGTAACATATTTTCAGAGAAATTAAGACCAAGCTCATTTAGTTCCTTTGTAAAAAAACGAACATGGGTGTCTCTCCAGTAATTATAAGTACGATCTCCTTCGCCTTCAGCGATAGCGAATTCTTCGCTTACTTCATTCATTGGTGTTACAGTTACTTCTATTGTCTTAATAATAGCTACAGGTTCATCATTACTATTGAGTATAATACTATAATCAATAGTAGTCGGTAGTGATTCATGTTCTAATTCATAAAAAATGTGACCGGAGCATGTAGCGGTTTTAATACCGTCAATTACTAGTTGTGCAAGATAATTAGGGGCATCCCCAAATTGCCAAGCTGTAACAGATTCTGGTTTTTTGTTGTTTCCCCAATAAGTATCCCAATATGTCTGTGCTAATTGATTCATTTTTATCGTTACCTCACTCTAATTCATATTTAGTCTTTTTATAATTCCTAGGAAATTTACTTACTTATTTAGTATGTCTTTGTACTCATTTAAAAGTTGTAGCGGTGTGTTGCAAATTAAAAAGATACTATGTGGAGTGAATATAGTTTGTAAATATGTTCTGTACATATATGGAATCTTTAATTTTTCAATTGCATTTTATGATAAAGGATGTAGTTACTTAAAGAACGTTCAGATTATGAATGGTAGTTTATTATCACTATGCCATATTGAAGTGAGTAATACTAGAGTTAAAATAGATGAAAAAACTGATATTCTAAATTGAATATCAGTTTAATAATATGTGACTTATATGAATCTATAGCAATACGAAAAGCGTAAATAAGATAGCCAACAAAATACGATAGTACGCAAAAGGTTTTAAACCTATCTTCTCTAAAAGCTTTAGAAAAGTTACTACCGCTAGCATCGCTACTATAAAAGAGGTAATGAATCCTACCGCAAACATAGGGATGTCATCGACACTTAAATACTTCCAACTTTTTAGTAAGTCTAAGCCTGTAGCCCCAATCATTACAGGAAGAGCTATTAGAAAAGAGAATTCAGATGCAGTCTTATAATTTACTTTTGCTAATAGACCTCCAGAGATAGTAGAGCCAGCTCTAGAGAAGCCAGGGTATATTGCTAAGCACTGAAATAATCCGATTGTTAAAGCTTGGCGGTATGTTAAATCGTCCAGTGAATAGGCTGCTGCCTCTTTCTTTTTTACTTCTGCAAAGAGCATAAGAATTGCACCTGCTACAAGTCCAATCACAACAGTGTATGGCTGGAATAAGTATGTTTTAATAATATCATGTAGTAGCAAACCAGCAACCACTGCCGGAAATACGCCAAGAAATACATGGAACGCGTTGAATTTTTTTTCTTTCTGTAGAAGTGGCTTAATATTACATAAAGAAACGAGACGTTTATGATATAAAATTGCAATGGCTAAAATTGCGCCTAGCTGAATAACAATTTCAAACGTTTTCGCTCTTTCTCCCTCAAAGCCTAATAAATGCCCGACTAATATAAGATGGCCAGTAGAGGATATAGGTAAAAATTCAGCTAATCCTTCTACAATACCGAGTATGAAGGCAATAATGATATCGCTCATAGTTTCACTCCTACAAATTAATGAATGTCTACTTTTTTAAAATAGAATAGTGTTGCAATAAATCCGGAAATTGTCGTTACTGCAATGATGATATAAGAATACTCTGGTGGATATGTCGGTTGTAATTCGTTATTTGCGATATCTAGAGTAGCGGTCCACGGAAATAAATCTTTATGCTTGGAGTTTACGAGCATAAGATTAGTCATTGTAATAATGACTGTTAATATAATGGGCGGTACATAGCTCTTCATTACAAGAGTTAGTAGCACAATAGGTGAAGACAATAGAAAGAGAAGTCCACCACATATTAAAAATTCTAGGAAAGAACCTAAAAGTAAAGAAATGTTAAAGCCAGGGAAGTTCCCCAATAGCCCTAATATTAAAGTAAGTGCCCAAGCGACTAAAGTTAGCATCATAATCCAAAGAAAGAGAATGATGAATTTACTTATAATAAAGCTAATGCGCGACACGGGGATAGTTAGTAAATTTTTCAGTGTATCTTCTGCATATTCGCGGGTAAGCAAATATGCAACCACTACTCCATATAAGGGGAATCCTATAACTAAAGTAGTATATAAGTTAACGTCAGTGAATAATTGATGGAACCAAATAGTTGGAGTAGGCTGTTTTGTTTTTATATGTATATAAGAGGCTACTACAACTAAGAAAGGTGCGACACCAGCACCAATAATGCTAATTAAAAACATATTAGAGCGTTTTAGTTTTAAGAGTTCTGTATAGAGTAGATTAACCAATTGTTCCACCTCCAACTAGTTTGGTGAAATAATCTTCTAGTCTATCTTCGCTTATCATCATTTTTAATACTTCAATACCATTAAGAACAAACGTTCTGTTTATGTATCCTTGTTGTCCAAAATGAGAGTAAATACGAATATTTCCTTCATCATGTACTTCATAATCAAAAATTTGAAGATGATTTTCTAATAACATCACAGCTTTATCGTCATTATTCACTTGAAACTCTATGTACTTACGGTTTGCTTTGCGCAGCGTATCAAGAGAAACTTCTTCTAGTAACTTTCCTTCATGAATAATTCCGATACGATCGACCAACTGTTCTATCTCGGCTAATATGTGACTAGAAATGAGTATTGTTATATTTCTTTCTTGAGCTAAAGAATGAATAAGTTTTCGCATTTCTTTAATACCAATAGGGTCTAGTCCGTTAGTTGGTTCATCTAATATGAGTAGCTCAGGATAATGGAGAAGAGCGCGTGCAATTCCTAAGCGTTGCTTCATTCCTAAAGAATACTTTCCTACTAACTTTTTTGTCTCATGCTGCAAGCCTACTATTTCTAATGCTTCTTCGATAGCATTCTTTTTGTGAACCCCAATTATCTTTGCATTAATTAGTAGGTTTTCTTTTGCAGTTAAGTTTTCATAAAATCCTGGAACTTCAACTATAGAACCAATTCTGCTTAAAATATCTTTTTGATTTTGGAATAAGTTCTCTCCGAATATTTCAATCGTTCCACTTGTAGGTTTTATAAGACTAAGCAGCATACGAATGGTTGTTGTTTTACCAGCACCGTTGCGGCCTATGAAGCCATAAATCTCTCCTTGTTGAACATTAATATTTAAATTATCTACTGATTTTTGATTGCCATATACTTTAGTAAGGTTAGTCGTTTTTATAATTGTATTTATAGGAGACACCTGCTTTCTATAAGTTCTTACTTACATCATAAAAAGGAAGGCTTAACTGCATATTAATCATTTCTTAACTATTTCTTAAAAGTATTGTGTTTTGGAATAGAAAAGCCAAAAGTAGTTCGTTTCCATGGAGTACTTTCAACCCATATATGCCCACCATTTTTTTCAACGAGTGCTTTAGAAATAGAGAGTCCGAGACCGCTACCACCAAATGAAGAGTTTCTTGATTGTTCGCTTCGGTACATTCGCTCAAATATGTTTTGTAAATCATGTTTTGGAATACCAGGGCCTTGATCCCAAATATGAAGTTTGTATTCTGCATCAGCTTCTAGCAGTTCGACTCCTATTGTTTTCCCATCCTTTCCGTAATAAATTGCATTTTTCATTAAATTACCGATAATCCGCATAATGCTTAGATGATCTGCGATGATAGGACAAGTAGAATCTGGTATGAGAATTTGCAGTTCGATGTTATGTTTTGAGAGCTCAGGTAAAAATTCAATCAAAACTTCTCTAGTAACTTCAGAAAAGTCGAGTTCTTCTTCTTTTAGTGGAAATTCATTAGCGTCTAGCTTCGCCATATTGAATATTTCATCAACTAGGTGCTTTAAGTTATTTGATTTCATATAGAGTATTTTAAGATATTCTTGTTTTTCTATTTCAGAAGCAGCAACTCCGTCTTTCAAAGCATCTATATATCCGATTATGGAGGTGAGTGGTGTTCGTATATCGTGGGAGATACTAGACAAAAGTTGTTTTCTGGATTCCTCGGATCTTTTGGCTTCAATCTGAACCTGCTCTAATTTAGCTATTAGCTCGTTTATTGAAAAAACGATATTATGTAATGAGTGGTCATTGCTTGTGAATAATCTCGTTTGTAAGTTTCCTTTTAGTACACGACTTAATTTAGTATCCATTGCTTTACGATGTTGAATGAATTGTATTCTTGAAAAGAAGAGATAAATTGTAATTAAGATAAGGATAATAAATAAAGACATTTTTAATCTTGGGCCCATTTGTATGTTTAAAATCCCGCAAATGATAAGTTGTAATGAAATAAGGAAGAGGGTTTTATCAGTCTTCAAGCTTTTCACCTACAAACTTATAACCAATTCCCCATATAGTCTGAATAAATTTTGGATTGGAAGGGTCAATTTCTATTTTCTTTCTAAGTTTTCGAATATGTACCATAACGGTATTGTCATCTTCTATATAATTATCGTCCCACACATTTCGGAAGAGCTGTGTTTTTGTAAATACTTGCCCTGGGTTTGAAGTAAAGAATTTTAACAGTTCCAATTCTTTTCCGGTTAAGCTAATTTCTTCTTTGTTTGTATGAACTGTGTATGTATTTAAATTGATAGTTAGTCCTTTAAAAGATAAAGTTGTTTTTTCTTGAGCAGTATTGTTACTTCCGAGAACTAAAAAACGCCGCATAAGAGCTTTTACTCGTGCAATTACTTCGTGAATGCTGAAAGGTTTCGTAATATAATCATCAGCACCAATGCTTAAACCTAAAATTTTATCAACTTCGTGATCTTTAGCTGTGAGCATTAATATAGGTACGTTAGTTTTATCTCTAAGTTTTTTACATACCTCGATTCCATCTATTTTGGGCATCATAAGATCTAATATAACGAGGTTATATTTATTTTGATTAAATAAATGCAAGGCTTCTTCGCCGTTGATTGCAGTGTCTACCATGTATAATTCTCGTTCTAAATATATTTTTAATAAATTTCGGATTTCTTTATCGTCGTCTGCTATAAGGATACGTATATCTTTCATATCTTCACCTGCTTCTAATAGAGTTTTATTGATAGTACAACAACTCTCTAATTATATACTAGTATTTGTTAAAATAAGGTTGCTAGTTTTGTTGGAGGAAAACGTCCACACAAGTTAAGTCTAGAGTTCAAATTAACTTGAATATATTTGGAAAAATAAATTAAAGAGAAGCAGAAGGTGTGCTCCGATAATGAAATCCTATAGAGACGTATCTAGCTAAAAGAGCATAAAAATATTAAATTGAAATTCTTTATAAAAAGGTGTTGACGATTATACTTTAGAGGTGTAATATAGAACAAGTCGCCGATGACAATAACATCGCAAGCGACAAACTAAATGAAAAACTTAGTTGACATTGAAAGATGAAAATGTTAACATAAGGAAGTCGCAAATGAGCGACCAAGTAGTTCTTTGAAAACTGAACGAAACAAACAACGTGAAACGTCAATTTTTATTTTAGATGCTAGACAAACTAACTTTATTGGAGAGTTTGATCCTGGCTCAGGATGAACGCTGGCGGCGTGCCTAATACATGCAAGTCGAGCGAA
>NZ_QXCO01000072.1:0-4073 GCF_003458115.1 Bacillus sp. ISO11
GGTCAGTTTTGTATACGGATTCAGGATCCCAAGACACCCACGACCTTCTCTTCACTTCTACTATATAAAAAATAGTAGTGCGAACCAATGCCTTGGTCTGCACTACTAATCTTAGTATGTTTTGTATCGATTGGAAAAGAAGAAAAAAGTAATCTTTAATCATATATATGGCCTTATATTCACTCAGTTCTCGTTTCTTTTTCATAAGAAGTAATTGCCGCATTTGAAACATGGTAGAAGAACAAAGTAGAATGGCAATCAGTTGCCCATACAAATGGCATTCCAATCGTTCTCGTTTTATTTTTTTACAATGATGAATATGAAAGAATGATTTCCATGTTTTAAATAAAATCTCGATTTGCCAACGTAAAGAATACCAATCATGTACTTGTCCCATCGGGACAATATCTATAGGGGTATTTGTCATATATACATTGATACCGCTTAGTCGTTTACTACGAGCAGAATACTTCATTCCTTTCTTTTTTTCTCTTACCGTTTGATCATGTAATCGTTTTCGTTGCTGTTCTTTTGTTAGTCGATGAACAATCATACGAGCTGGTACTTTATCAGTCATTCCCACATAAGCGTCGGATATTTCATATGTTTGTCCTGGCTGAAGAGAATTCATTAAAACCTCCATATCTATTTGGATATACTCTGTACCCTTCTTAATTCTGCCATCTTGAAAATAATCAGGGTTTGGATTTTTTTGATAAATACGTGTATTCGATTTGATACGTGAGATATAATAAGCCTTTTTATCTTGTATATGTTGAAGATCTTTCAAATGAAAATAACCTAAGTCTCGGATACATAAATCATTCGCTGTTACAGTTGGGGCACACAGGGAACCGTAGGTTCGATCATGTTGTTTACCTGGACCTGTATGAATATGAAGGAATTGTCCACTTAATAAATCATACTCAAGCTGTATCTTTACTCCCGCTGTATGGCTGCATCCTCCCGCACCAGGATAAATTGATGAAAATATATCCGGAAGTTGAAATGCAGTTGAATCTAAAATACGAATACGCTTGAAAACAGAAGTATATGGATAAGAAATTGGCATAGATGAGGTCAGTTTTTGGTTTAGTAGTTCAGTTAATAGGTGTTGTAAAAATTGAACAGCCGCTTTATTAAATCGTTGATTCAAGCCCTCAGGGCTGATGAGTACTTCTGTTGATGCTTCTAAACAGCTAGATAACTGAGTTAAAGAAGTCATAGCTACATTTTGGCTCACCCGTACACATAAAGCGACTAAATCTTTTGCTTGGTACTTACTGGTTCGTTGTACAAAGCCAACATCTCTAGCAAGATTTCGTAAGGCATTTGGAGATAGGGCACTTTGAATCTCTTGAGCAAATAGTTGTAATTCGTTAGACACAGAAACAGACATAAAAAACGCCATCCTTTCCTATGATTCTACAGAAAGAATAGCGTATTTTTTCATTATTTTATAGTAAAATAGATCTCATGGTATGAATGTACAATTTAGATATTTGCCCAATGAACCATATGCTTTTAGAACTGAGAAAGACCTTGAAACAAATAAGTTATATATTTAAGACAGTAATGTTCCAAGCAGTATAGATGGGAACGTCAAGAACTTAAATGATTTAAGATTCACACTATATAAAAGTTGAAGTATACGACTAAGGAAAGAGTGCTTTGCAGTGTGCTGCATATTCAATAATTAACCTTACGTAGGGAGTGCTTATATGAAAAGCATGAAAAATGTAATATTGCTAGTAGTATGTTTCATATTTTTAAGTGGTTGTAATCAAGTTAATGAAGATGAGGTACAAAAATATATAAAAGAAAAACACGGAATCGATGTTGTTGTAACACATATGAGCCCTTTAAATGAAAATAATATGGGACATGCATACCATACTGTGCAAGTAAAGAATAATAAAAATATTCAATTTCGAGTAGAGGTAGATGGTCTCTTCTATTCATCCATAAAAAGTGATGAATACAAATATGGAAAAAAAACATATGAGGCATATCAGAAATTCCAACCAACTCTAGAAGAAATAAAAAAGTTAGGGTACGTGGAAATTAAAACTGATAACACTCTTCAATATTTGTCAGAGGATAGAAGGTCAGATGAAGGAAAACCAACTAATGAATTATTATTAACTTTGCAAATGAGTAACGAGATTGACTTTAGCCAATTTGAATCAGTAGAATTAGATCGTTTATATACTCTATTTCAACTCATCCAGAAAAATAATAAAAAGATAACAGAACTTGAAATTAAGGATTATAATGGAAAATCTTTAGGTGGACCTTTTAAAAATGTGCAAAAAATGATAACAAAAGAAGAGCTGTTATTAACAATGAAAAAAACGATGAACAATACGATAGACATTTATTTGGAAAATTGGATTAAAAATCATACAAAAATAGAAGAGAGATTAATTGCAATTCAAAACAATCGTTTTGAATTACAAGGTATTACTTATGCAAATTTGGAATATATGGATGTTCGAGGATATAAGGTGAATTTAATTATTAATACCGGTAGTAATGAATTTGAAAATAATCCCCTTGTAATTAAAGATTTAATCAAGATAACCACAATCCTTAAAGAAGAACTATATAATAAAAAATTTCAGATATACTTACAAACTAAGAATGGAACAAGATATACACCTTGGTTATCATCAGAAGAAATTAAAAAAGCTATTAACATCGAAGAACTTGTAAAAGAGCGATATCCTAAGAATTAAATTTAAAGTACTGTTGCTGTTTGTTATTTGATGGGAAAGCATGATATTTCGATTTGTTCCGCCAGCTTGCAAATTAGGGTTCTGTTGTAAAGTTTATTAACAGGTAGAAAGTTAGAATAAGTATAGTCGGATCTGATTTAAGAGGAAGTACGACATCATCTTAAATTAGGGGCACAGACACATGCCCATCAACCCAAAGTTTTATTACACCCCCAGAACGAAATTTTTAGGATTTCTTGTAACGAAAAAGCTTATTTATCGTTTTGGGGGTGAACTGTTTTCTTAGGTTGATGGCAATGGGGTAGCACCAACAAAACGCGAATTATGTACGCTAAGCAAAAATATAATAAGCTGTCCATATGGACAGCTTATTTACATAATTCTCGTTATTGGAAGTTACTTTTCAATTATTAATAGACGGTCAAGTTGAGTTTCGTGATAACTCTACAGGCTTAAAGTGTTCAACCGTTGGAAATGGATCATAAAAGTGATGCAATAATGCTTTCCACTCTTGATATTGTTCAGATTGACGAAATCCTATCGTGTGGTCTTCTAAAGTTTCCCATTGCACAAGGAGCAAATATTTTCCTTTCTGCTCCATACAGCGTTGTAATTCATGATTTATGTATCCTGGCATGGAAGAGATGATTGAGGATGCTTGCTTAAATACTGATTCATACTCCGTCTCCATACCGTCTTTTATTTGCAACATGACTGCTTCTAAAATCATTTTGAAGTTCTCCTCCTTTTCTTAATTGTACCATGTGAGGGGAACGCTGGATGAGGAGTTTTGATGTATAACATATACACGTGAAGTTAACATAACGTCCTATTATTAACAATCGTATATTCGTTAAAAGCTTTTTGGGATAGTTACGATCCTATTGGGAACATTAAATTTTATGGAGGTGATTGTAATGAATAATAACAAACAACCAAACAAAACTTCTGTAGGAACAAATGCTGCATCTAACAAATTTGGAACGGAATTTGCTAGTGAAACAGATGTACAAGCAGTAAAACAACAAAACGCTCAAGCAGAAGCTAAAAAGAACCAACAATCTAGCCAACAATAAAGAGTTAAGAAACAAAGGATATTTTCTATAATTGTGGGAAATACCCTTTGAGTAAACTATTCAAGATGCGATAAAGCATCATTTATGGAACCAAATTACGTAATAGAAAAAGACTACTTCTTTTAACTGGGATGAAGTGCACCCCAATTGTTAGACACATAACTAACAATTGGAGGTGCATTTTTTATGGCTAAATTTTCTTCAAAAGATAAAATACAAGCAGTAAAACGATATCTAGAAGGTACGGAAGGCGGAAAAA
>NZ_QXCO01000073.1:0-3115 GCF_003458115.1 Bacillus sp. ISO11
ACTTATATTCATTACTACAATCACAAAAGAATTAAAACAAAACTAAAAGGATTGTCCCCTGTGCAATACAGAGTTCAATCCTTAGTAGCTGCTTAATATATTTGTCTAATTTTTTGGGTTCAGTTCAACTAAGAGTGTCTTTTCCCTTAGTATTTTAGCAGAAGCAACTGCATCCAATAATGATTAAAAGTATAAAGAGTACAACGAGTAAAGCAAAAACGTACTATTCTACATTATCTGAATTAAAGGTAGCTACGCAAAATGGAAGTATTCCTGACCTTGTAAAGAAAGGTATTGTAGATCGAGAAGAAAATGGATTTACTCCAGGTGATGATGATACATTTTATGTAATGTTCACATTCGTAGATAGCGGTGAAGACCAAAATGTATTTCAGGGGAGATGCATTGAAATTACATTGGGCGTTTAATTCCATGCAAGCAAGCGGTGAAGAAAAGTAAGTGTAATAATTTGTATATTCTATGTTTAAAACTGTAACAAGAAGCATAAGATGGCCGTTTTGATCAACTTATTCCTTTTTAGTTTGCGGCCAACGTATGCTTTCGACTCCGTTGAATAATTAGGTAATCATCTACAAAAAGAAGTGTTTTTTGGCCAATTTATGGATAAAGTGACAAAAACGTATAGTATACAATTAAAAGAACTGTTTTAAAATTGAGGAGTTTATCGTGAATGGTAAAGATTCTCATAAATATATGGGCGAGAAAACTGATGACGATTTCCTTTTTTTTAATACATCGTAAAATATATTTTACGATGTATATTGTTGTATGTTGGAGAGTATAGGAATATTAAATAATTATCCTGTTTTTGAGATATCTTGAGGGGATTTTACTCGTAATGTGGAAGAAAAACAGTTTTGGAAGGTGCTCAATTATATACCATATTCATTGGTAAGAGAGAGAAAAGAAGTAAAGAATCATGAATGAAAAGGGGGGGATATACTATATTACGACAAATGAAGCCTTTGTATATGTGAAGTAGAAAAAGTAAAAGATTACCTGTAAAGGGTGGTTGAAACTTGGTCTTACTATTTATTTTTTTAATCTCTTTTTAAGAGTTCAACTATTTGTACTAGCTATTCTATAAGAGTAAGGTTTAAAGCACGAAAATAAATTTCGGTATTATATGTAATGAGTTCTTCTTTTTTATGAACAGATAAACCACTTTGTAGGATAGCTGTAATATTGAACTACTCACCACTTAACGTCCTAACGGACTGTTTGAAGTGGGAGATTCCTGCGAACACTGATGTATCCATCAGTTATCTTAGCAGGCTCTACCCGCAGTCCCTACGGTGAGAACATAAGTATCTTGTACGCTGACTCACCACACTACCTACTTTAGCTTGGTTTTCGCAATTTTGAGAAGCGTGGGGCGATAGAACGTTGAAGATTTTACGGTTGCAACGTTTTTCTGCAACCAACCTCATAACTTCAGTTTTCGAAGAGCAATCTGTACAAGTAAATGATAGCAAATATGTTGGCTTATGCCAACCGACATTCATCTCCCACCTAAAATTGGTGTTTCACACCTTCACATTTTTGAAGAAGGAGCCTTCTGTCGGAAAACGATAAAATCTCTCCTAAAACGAAAAAAGATGAACAAAATAATAAAAAGGCTCATTTCTATTTCTTTTTTAGTTTCTATTCCTTAGTAAAAGAACTTAGTAGATGAAAAGGTTAGATTACACAATTAATTGGGAGATAAGTACAAGTAACTTTGAACAATATTAAGTTCACTATTTTTATGGTGCTCCTTTTTCTATAACGGTAAGTTCAATTTATGTTTCTATTAAATAAAAAATACATCCCTATAGGGATGTATTTTTTATTAATAATAATGTTATAAATTATTCTACATGAACAGATATACTTTTAGATAATACTTGCATTGAGAAAGGAACTCTAGCTTCAAAAGCTATAGTGTTTGTTGAATTTGATGTGTTTGAGAAGACGTAAGAATCCTTGATACGTAATCTAAATGTTTTTTCAGATCCGAATGGACCAGTATAAGAACTGACTTCGTCTAAAGAACTTCCCGCATATCTAACACCATTAACAGTTAAAGCCTCAGAATATGAATCCGGTGTGCCTACTTCACTAACTTTTACATAAAGGTAATCGCCCTTAAGAACAGGAATAGATAAGTAAGAACTTGCACTATACATTTTGTTATTATCGCCTACAGCACTAATGCTAACACTTCGTAGTGGAGAAGAATCCGCCTTTGAAACAGATGGTAAAAGTGCTAGTGTAAGTGCAAAACACATAGCTAAAATGCTCATAAATTTCTTCATATTAACAACCCCTTAGGTATTTATTTAACATCCTGTATTTTACAGGTTAAAAATGTAAATTTCAATATCTTTATATAAGGAATAATTATGTAATTATGCATATTTAATATAAATCGCACGAAAACTCGGATACATAAATAGCTAAAAGAAAAAGGAGGTTTCTTTCGAGGGTAGGGGGCCTCTTTGTTCTTGGTAACGATAATGAGATGTTATACGAACCTGACATGTATAGAGTATACAACCAAAGTCAAATAACAAATCACTCCTTTTAAATGGTAAAATAGGGAAAAGGAGGTTCTGTATAATGCCTTTAGAAAACTCTATTTATTACATTGGAGTTGCTATTATATTAATGATCATCGGTGCATTGCTTGGGGGAATTATACGTAAAATTCAATATTCTAGTAATCACAAAAAGCAAGATTCAGTTGAGCAAAAGTTAGATAAAGTTATTCAACTGTTAGAAAAACAAAACAAAGATTGACCTTACAGCCCTTCCCGAACGAGAAAGCCCCTCGCCTTTAGGCATGGGATGAAAGTGAGGTTGGATAAGGAGTGCACTAAAAACCGCAAGGTTTGTAGCACTCTAAGTATCCAAAATGTTGGTATCTTTTATTTTTTTATCTTTCGTGTTGCAGTTTTGTAATCTAACTGATACGATGCAAACATGATGAATGATTATAGAAGAACCAAAACAACCGTGTCATTAATTAACTATCATTTTGTGTTTTGCCCGCGATACAGAAGAAAGATTTTTCTTAACACAAAAGTAGAAGAACGTTTCAAGGAGTTGGTTC
>NZ_QXCO01000074.1:0-2986 GCF_003458115.1 Bacillus sp. ISO11
GTATGTTCTTTGAAAACTAGATAACAGTGTAGCTCATATTTTTTAATTTTTAGTTTGGTTAAGTTAGAAAGGGCGCACGGTGGATGCCTTGACACTAGGAGTCGATGAAGGACGGGACTAACGCCGATATGCTTCGGGGAGCTGTAAGTAAGCTTTGATCCGAAGATTTCCGAATGGGGAAACCCACCATACGTAATGGTATGGTATCCTTATCTGAATACATAGGGTAAGGAAGACAGACCCAGGGAACTGAAACATCTAAGTACCTGGAGGAAGAGAAAGCAAATGCGATTTCCTGAGTAGCGGCGAGCGAAACGGAACATAGCCCAAACCAAGAGGCTTGCCTCTTGGGGTTGTAGGACATTCTATACGGAGTTACAAAGGAACGAGGTAGACGAAGCGACCTGGAAAGGTCCGTCGTAGAGGGTAACAACCCCGTAGTCGAAACTTCGTTCTCTCTTGAATGTATCCTGAGTACGGCGGAACACGTGAAATTCCGTCGGAATCTGGGAGGACCATCTCCCAAGGCTAAATACTCCCTAGTGATCGATAGTGAACCAGTACCGTGAGGGAAAGGTGAAAAGCACCCCGGAAGGGGAGTGAAAGAGATCCTGAAACCGTGTGCCTACAAATAGTCAGAGCCCGTTAACGGGTGATGGCGTGCCTTTTGTAGAATGAACCGGCGAGTTACGATCCCGTGCGAGGTTAAGCTGAAGAGGCGGAGCCGCAGCGAAAGCGAGTCTGAATAGGGCGTTTAGTACGTGGTCGTAGACCCGAAACCAGGTGATCTACCCATGTCCAGGGTGAAGTTCAGGTAACACTGAATGGAGGCCCGAACCCACGCACGTTGAAAAGTGCGGGGATGAGGTGTGGGTAGCGGAGAAATTCCAATCGAACCTGGAGATAGCTGGTTCTCCCCGAAATAGCTTTAGGGCTAGCCTTAAGTGTAAGAGTCTTGGAGGTAGAGCACTGATTGGACTAGGGGTCCTCATCGGATTACCGAATTCAGTCAAACTCCGAATGCCAATGACTTATCCTTAGGAGTCAGACTGCGAGTGATAAGATCCGTAGTCAAAAGGGAAACAGCCCAGACCGCCAGCTAAGGTCCCAAAGTGTGTATTAAGTGGAAAAGGATGTGGAGTTGCTTAGACAACTAGGATGTTGGCTTAGAAGCAGCCACCATTTAAAGAGTGCGTAATAGCTCACTAGTCGAGTGACTCTGCGCCGAAAATGTACCGGGGCTAAATACACCACCGAAGCTGCGGATTGATACCAATGGTATCAGTGGTAGGGGAGCGTTCTAAGGACAGTGAAGTCAGACCGTAAGGACTGGTGGAGTGCTTAGAAGTGAGAATGCCGGTATGAGTAGCGAAAGACGGGTGAGAATCCCGTCCACCGAATGCCTAAGGTTTCCTGAGGAAGGCTCGTCCGCTCAGGGTTAGTCAGGACCTAAGCCGAGGCCGACAGGCGTAGGCGATGGACAACAGGTTGATATTCCTGTACCACCTCTTTATCGTTTGAGCAATGGAGGGACGCAGAAGGATAGAAGAAGCGTGCGATTGGTTGTGCACGTCCAAGCAGTTAGGCTGATAAGTAGGCAAATCCGCTTATCGTGAAGGCTGAGCTGTGATGGGGAAGCTCCTTATGGAGCGAAGTCTTTGATTCCCCGCTGCCAAGAAAAGCTTCTAGCGAGATAAAAGGTGCCTGTACCGCAAACCGACACAGGTAGGCGAGGAGAGAATCCTAAGGTGTGCGAGAGAACTCTGGTTAAGGAACTCGGCAAAATGACCCCGTAACTTCGGGAGAAGGGGTGCTTTCTTAACGGAAAGCCGCAGTGAATAGGCCCAAGCGACTGTTTAGCAAAAACACAGCTCTCTGCGAAGCCGTAAGGCGAAGTATAGGGGGTGACACCTGCCCGGTGCTGGAAGGTTAAGGAGAGGGGTTAGCGTAAGCGAAGCTCTGAACTGAAGCCCCAGTAAACGGCGGCCGTAACTATAACGGTCCTAAGGTAGCGAAATTCCTTGTCGGGTAAGTTCCGACCCGCACGAAAGGTGTAACGATTTGGGCACTGTCTCAACCAGAGACTCGGTGAAATTATAGTACCTGTGAAGATGCAGGTTACCCGCGACAGGACGGAAAGACCCCGTGGAGCTTTACTGTAGCCTGATATTGAATTTTGGTACAGTTTGTACAGGATAGGCGGGAGCCATTGAAACCGGAGCGCTAGCTTCGGTGGAGGCGCTGGTGGGATACCGCCCTGACTGTATTGAAATTCTAACCTACGGGTCTTATCGACCCGGGAGACAGTGTCAGGTGGGCAGTTTGACTGGGGCGGTCGCCTCCTAAAGTGTAACGGAGGCGCCCAAAGGTTCCCTCAGAATGGTTGGAAATCATTCGTAGAGTGCAAAGGCATAAGGGAGCTTGACTGCGAGACCTACAAGTCGAGCAGGGACGAAAGTCGGGCTTAGTGATCCGGTGGTTCCGCATGGAAGGGCCATCGCTCAACGGATAAAAGCTACCCCGGGGATAACAGGCTTATCTCCCCCAAGAGTCCACATCGACGGGGAGGTTTGGCACCTCGATGTCGGCTCATCGCATCCTGGGGCTGTAGTCGGTCCCAAGGGTTGGGCTGTTCGCCCATTAAAGCGGTACGCGAGCTGGGTTCAGAACGTCGTGAGACAGTTCGGTCCCTATCCGTCGTGGGCGTAGGAAATTTGAGAGGAGCTGTCCTTAGTACGAGAGGACCGGGATGGACGCACCGCTGGTGTACCAGTTGTTCTGCCAAGGGCATAGCTGGGTAGCTATGTGCGGAAGGGATAAGTGCTGAAAGCATCTAAGCATGAAGCCCCCCTCAAGATGAGATTTCCCATAGCGTAAGCTAGTAAGATCCCTGAAAGATGATCAGGTTGATAGGTTCGAGGTGGAAGCATGGTGACATGTGGAGCTGACGAATACTAATAGATCGAGGACTTAACCATATAATATG
>NZ_QXCO01000075.1:0-2524 GCF_003458115.1 Bacillus sp. ISO11
CCTTCATAGTTTGGTGATGATGGCAGAGAGGTCACACCCGTTCCCATACCGAACACGGAAGTTAAGCTCTCTAGCGCCGATGGTAGTTGGGACCTTGTCCCTGTGAGAGTAGGACGTCGCCAAGCAACTTTAAGACGAGTCAGAATGACTCGTCTTTTTTGTGTTTTATAACTTCTTTTCAAAGCTAAATATTTTGAAGTGCTGCTCATTTTTTAAAAGATTTTTGAGTACGTAGCTATATAAGTTTTATTCAATTTCTTTCGTGATTTTTGACAGGTAATTTAAGATTTTCTATTTTATTTCTTAAAGATAGAATTCATTGGTATGTTAAAATAGTACAGTTGTTTTTGATGTACTTTAATATAAGAAGATTTAAGTTAGAAAAGGAGATAATATGAAAAAGATAAGTATAATTACTATAGTAGTCTTAGTCCTGCTAGTAATCGTGTATATGTTAGTTGGAAATTATTTTTATAACTATGCATTAAATGCGAAACAAGAAAAGGAATTTTTGCAAGATAATCCTCATTTAGTGGAAACGGTAAATGCGTCGGGAGATGTATTGGCTGCAAATGAAGAAAAGAATGCAAACTTCGTATCGAAGTATAAACCTAACACATTAACTATACGTTCTTTCGATAAATTAAATTTAAAAGGTTATGAATATATGAATGAACCATCTAGTCATAAATGGGCAATTGTAGTTCATGGATATAGTGGTAGAGCATCAGAAATGACGAAATATGTTCGTAACTTTTATGAACAAGGCTATAATGTCATAGCACCAGACCTTCGTGGGCACGGAAATAGTGAAGGGGATTATGTTGGTATGGGCTGGCATGATCGTAAAGATGTGTTAATTTGGATTCAACAAATCTTAAAGAAAGACCCTAATGCTGAAATAGCTCTATTTGGTGTTTCAATGGGCGGGGCAACTGTAATGATGACTTCAGGAGAAGATTTACCTTCTAATGTTAAAGTTATTATTGAAGATTGTGGATACTCAACTGTTATTGATGAATTTACTTATCAACTAAAAGATTTATTCCACTTACCGAAGTTTCCTGTTATGAATGCGGCAAATACGGTTACTAAATTAAGAGCTGGGTATGATTTAGAAGAGGCCTCAGCTGTAAAACAAGTAGCGAAAAGTAAAACACCTATGCTGTTCATTCATGGGGATGCTGATACATTCGTTCCTTTTGAAATGTTAGATGAAGTATATAATGCTGCAAAAGTAGAAAAAGAGAAATTAATTGTTCCAGGTGCTGGACATGGGGAAGCGGAGAAAGTAGATTCGAATAAATATTGGAATACTGTATGGAAGTTCGTAGGGAAGTATATTCCGGCATAATTAAAGTTGTTGCATTTATATAGACGATAATCGGAGGGATAATAGTTAATCCTTTTGATTATCGTTTTTTTTGTTAATTAGGTATTCTGCTATAAGTGTATTTTTGTATGTACTATATGAAGGAGGTAGAGCAAAAACTTTTGAATTCCTTAATCTCAGTGCTACAATGATTGAAAACTAAAAGTTAATGAGGTGTTTCTATGAAAATTGAAGTTTGGTCAGATTTTGTATGCCCATTTTGCTATATTGGGAAACGTAGATTAGAGATGGCTTTAGAGCAATTTCCGCATAAGAAGGATGTTGAAGTTGAGTTTAAAAGTTTTGAATTAGACCAAAATGCTCCAATCTATTCTGGGACAAGTATTAATGAAGTACTTGCATCAAAGTATGGAATTAGTATTGAAGAAGCTAAGCGTAATAACGTACAGCTAGGAAATCATGCAGCTAGTATGGGTTTAAGTTTTAATTTTGATGAGATGAAGCCGACGAACACGTTTGATGCGCATCGTCTTGCGAAGTTTGCAAAGGATCAAGGAAAAGAAAAAGAGATTACGGAAAATCTACTTTTCGCATACTTCACTGAATCGAGAAATTTAAGTGATGTGGATACACTTGCTACTATCGCTGAAGTTTCAGGTTTAGATAAGCAAGAGGCTTTAAATGTTATTAATGATAAAAATGCGTATGCAAATGATGTTAGAATTGATGAAGCGATTGCTCAGCAATATCAAATTTCGGGAGTACCTTATTTTATTATTAATCAAAAGTATGCCATTTCAGGTGCACAACCACTTGAAACTTTTGTTGGTGCACTTCAGCAAGTGTGGGAAGAAGAGAATCCTGCACCTAAGTTACAAGAACTTTCTTCAGAGGGTGGAAGCGATCTTTCTTGTACTGATGGAAGTTGTTCGGCGCCGTCGAAAGAGCAATAGTTTTTATAATAGAGTAGTACCCCATAGATAGTTCTGTGGGGTGCTTGTATATAACTATAGAAGAAATACATAAGTGAAATCTATAAAATATAAAGTTTTTTAAAAAACGTATTGACGATTATACTTTAGAGGTGTAATATAGAACAAGTCGCCGATGACAATAACATCGCAAGCGACAAACTAAATGAAAAACTTAGTTGACATTGAAAGATGAAAATGTTAACATAAGGAAGTCGCA
>NZ_QXCO01000076.1:0-2090 GCF_003458115.1 Bacillus sp. ISO11
TTTTTCCGCCTTCCGTACCTTCTAGATATCGTTTTACTGCTTGTATTTTATCTTTTGAAGAAAATTTAGCCATAAAAAATGCACCTCCAATTGTTAGTTATGTGTCTAACAATTGGGGTGCACTTCATAGTTGGGTGTCTTTTCTTTATTTCTCAATATAAGAGCTATAAAAATATGCTATGATTTTAATAGAAATTCCCTTGTGTGCAATGAGATAGTAATACCCAACAAAAGCCCACCTATTTCCGTAGGTGGGCCTTATCTTTATTACACAATCCAAATTATACTCTGATTTTCCCATCAACTTTATGCAATTATACATATCTGAAAAAAATACACCGAATGAATTTTATATATAGTAAAATAATAAACGTGGATACATTCTATAAAGCAGATTCTTTTGAAAGGCGTAACATACCAATCATTATGGAAGGTGTCGCGTCACTCTAATACTGATCTCAAATCTCTTGTACTTTGTAAACTAACAATCTGGTGTATATAGACGATTCTGTTTTATAGGGTGTGTTTACACGTATAACAAAGGGATAATACGGATAAGTTTATACTAAATGAACGTGGTTCAAGTCGGAGGAAGGCACCTTAGGGTGTCTTTTTTTGTACATAATAAAAGCCTCACCATCCTATGAAAACGGTAATTCCTTTAAAACAAATAATAATTGTAAATATGTTAATTTTACATTACATTAAAGTTAGAGAAAACTCTTTAACTAATACAGTGCTAAATAGTAGGTGAAAAAATGGAATTTAACGATTTGGGTATTACCATTAAAGAACTTAGAATTAACAAAAATATATCACAATCCGAATTATGTCATGGAATATGTTCACAAAGTCAAATTAGCAAGATCGAAAAAGGTGTGATTTATCCATCTAGCATATTGTTATATCAATTATCTGAAAGACTTGGTATTGATCCAAATCATATATTTGCACTAACTCAAAACAAAAAAATTAAATATGTAGAAAATGTAAAATATGTAATAAAAGATTGCTTAAAACAAAAACAATATAAAGAACTTTATGAAATAGTAAAAAAGGAGAAAAACTTAAATAACTTTCAAACAAATGAAGAGAAACAATTTCTAATATGGCATGAAGCAATTGCTATATTTGAGGTAAATAGATCAACCAAAACTGCTTTAACTCTTTTAAATCATGCATTAAAACTAACTTTAACCAATTCTGATTTTTTATCAGAAAGAGAAATAGATATTATGCAGACAATGGCTATATTTCATGGAGAAAATAAAGAATATGAAAAAAGTATTACTATATTAAGAAGATGTTTATCTAATTTTAATAAGTTAAATTTTCCTAGAGATAAAGAAATTAAACTAAAAATCATTTTAAATTTAGCAAAATCTTTGGCCTTCACATATCAACATGAAGAGGCAATAAAATACATTGATAAGGGCATCAAATTAGCAATTAATCTAAATACTTTATACCTATTAGGTGAACTATTCTATTTAAAAGGTCGGTTTTTATTAAAGATTAAACAACACAATGTAGAAGATGTTGTTTATAACTGGAAAAAAGCATTATTTATATTTGAACTAACAGAAAAAGAATATTATACAAAAATGATATCAGATAAACTTATTGAAATACAAAATAAAAAACACTCATAATTTCGTAAAAACTACTTAAAAAGCCCACAGGAAAAGTTCCCGTAGGCTTTACATTTATAAACATATTATTATTTTTTATAAAACCGCATCTCCAATTATTAGATAACTATCTAATCCATTGGGAATGCGGTTCACTTAGGTCATTAATGTTTCAGCTATCTTCTTTATTTGAAAATTACATCTACCATACTAATTTAATATTATATTCCTGAAGCCAACCATTAACTTGAAGTAAATAATCTATTATACCCCGAGCATCATTACCTGAAATTACTTCGTCTTTTCCTTCTGCAATAGCACGAACTCTTTCCACATTAATTAATGGCAAAATAGGTGATTCAGGATTGTTCAACACATGTAACATCCAATCACTAATACCTTGTAGATAAGAGGCATCCTTAGTGCTTGGATATGCACTTTTTTTGCGATAACGTACAT
>NZ_QXCO01000077.1:0-1787 GCF_003458115.1 Bacillus sp. ISO11
TGTGTTACGGACACCACGCGTAGAGAACAGTATTGTGGCAGATTGAATGATTTTCATTTTTTTATTTTCTTTTTCTAATTTGATCATTGTCTACACCCTATCCTTGAAATATTTAGCGAAGTTTTCTGTCTTTACATTCTGTATCAGTTCATTTGTAATTTTGTAACTCCTAATAGAAATTCCTCTATTTGTTTCTTATAGAATAACATACACCATTTTTATTTCTAGTATATAACTATAATAGAATGCATCTTTATAACCTAGGGATAAAGGTGAAAGTTTGAGGTAATAATTTTTATAATCGGACGATGAGAATTCAAATGAAAGGGGACAGTGACTTCTTTCTCGATTGAATTATTTGATTTTTTATTCAATTCATTTTATTATATAAACATGACTAAAAGATGGTTTTAGTCGGATTTTTTTACGGAAAACCGACTGATATTTGATTTCAGTCGGTTTCTATACTATTTGAGAGAAGGTAGACACTATGTGTGGAATTGCAGGGTGGATAGACTGGTCTAAAGACCTGTCTCATGAACAAGAAACGTTAAAAAAAATGACAGATGCTATCATTCACCGAGGGCCTGATGCAGAGGGGCATTGGTTTTCAAAACGAGCGGCATTAGGTCATCGACGTCTCATCGTCATTGATCCTGAAGGTGGCCTTCAACCTATGCTGTATAAAGATGGAAATGATACGATTGGCCTTACGTTCAATGGAGAAATTTATAACTATCAAGAATTACGTAAAGAACTTGAGGAGAAAGGTCATAAATTTCAGACCAAGTCAGATACAGAGGTGTTACTACATGCTTACTTAGAGTGGCAAGAAGATTGTGTTCAACACTTAAATGGGATTTTTGCTTTTGGTATTTGGGATGAAAGATTTGGGAAATTGATGCTTGGTCGTGATCATCTAGGTGTGAAGCCTTTATTTTTCGCTCAAAGGGGAAGCGCAATTCTCTTTGGTTCAGAGTTAAAAGTTTTACTTTCGCATCCGCTTGTAGATGCAGAGGTAGATAAAGAAGGACTTTCTGAAATATTTTGTCTTGGACCAACACGTACTCCTGGTCATGCTATTTTCAAGGATATACATGAAGTGCGTGCTGGGCATTACATGACGTTTACCTCTAATGGCTCGACTACGACACAGTATTGGAAACTTGAAAGTAAAAAACATGTAGATGATATTGATACAACAGTTGAAACAATCCGTTCCGTTTTACAAGATACGGTAAAACGTCAGTTAATTGCTGATAAACCAGTGGTATCTATGCTTTCCGGAGGTTTAGATTCCAGTGGTTTAACAGGTTTAGCAGGAAACGAATTTGGGAATAAAGGGGAACGTCTTCATACATATTCCCTGGATTTCATCAATGATGAAAAAGACTTTGAGCAAGACTTCCTTCGTTTTGATCGTGATGAACCTTGGGTGAAACGTGTGGCTGAATTTGTAGGAACAAAGCATCATTCTATAGAGTTAGGATCAGATAGTTTAATAGAGCATTTATTAACCCCAATGCGAGCGCGTGATCTACCTGGAGTTGGAGAACTAGAAACGTCTCTTTATTTGTTATTTAAGGAAATGAAAAAAGATGCAACAGTTGCACTTTCAGGCGAATCCGCAGATGAAGTATTCTCAGGATATCCATGGTTTCATCAAGAGAAGTTTCTAGATGCAGAGATATTCCCTTGGAGTGTTAATTTATGGTATAGTACAGAAATTTTATCAGAGGATTTTAAAGCGAAGATTAGCCCTGAAAAATATCAAAAACAAAAATTTG
>NZ_QXCO01000078.1:0-1759 GCF_003458115.1 Bacillus sp. ISO11
TGTGTTACGGACACCACGCGTAGAGAACAGTATTGTGGCAGATTGAATGATTTTCATTTTTTTATTTTCTTTTTCTAATTTGATCATTGTCTACACCCTATCCTTGAAATATTTAGCGAAGTTTTCTATCTTTACATTCTGTATTAGTTCATTTGTAATTTTGTAACTCCTAATAGAAAGTCCTCTATTTGCTTCTTATAGAATAACATACACCATTCTTATTTCTAGTATATAACTATAATAGAATGCAACTGTATCACTTAAGATAAAAATGAAAGTTTAAGGTAATAATTTTTTAATCGGACGATGATTTCTTTCTTGATTGAATTATTTGATTTTTTATTCAATTCATTTTATTATATAAACATGACTAAAAGATGTTTTTAGTCGGATTTTTTTACGGAAAACCGACTGATATTCAATTTTAGTTGGTTTCTATACTATTTGAGAGAAGGTAGACACTATGTGTGGAATTGTAGGGTGGATAGACTGGTCTAAAGACCTGTCTAATGAACAAGAAACGTTAAAAAAATGACAGATGCTATCATTCACCGAGGACCTGACGCAGAGGGGCATTGGTTTTCAAAACGAGCGGCATTAGGTCATCGACGTCTCATCGTCATTGATCCTGAAGGTGGCCTTCAACCTATGCTCTATAAAGATGGAAATGATATGATTGGCCTTACGTTCAATGGAGAAATTTATAACTATCAAGAATTACGTAAAGAACTTGAGGAGAAAGGTCATAAATTTCAGACCAAGTCGGATACAGAGGTATTACTACATGCTTACTTAGAATGGCAAGAAGATTGTGTTCAACATCTAAATGGGATTTTTGCTTTTGGTATTTGGGATGAAAGATTTGGGAAATTGATGCTTGGTCGTGATCATCTAGGTGTGAAGCCTTTATTTTTTGCTCAAAGGGGAAGCGCAATTCTTTTTGGTTCAGAGTTAAAAGTTTTACTTTCGCATCCATTTGTAGATGCAGAGGTAGATAAAGAAGGACTTTCTGAAATATTCTGCCTTGGACCAACACGTACTCCTGGTCATGCTATTTTCAAGGATATACATGAAGTGCGTGCTGGCCATTATATGACGTTTACCTCTAATGGCTCGACTACGACACAGTATTGGAAACTTGAAAGTAAAAAACATGTAGATGATATTGATACAACAGTCGAGACAATCCGCTCCATTTTACAAGATACGGTTAAACGGCAGTTAATTGCTGATAAACCAGTGGTATCTATGCTTTCCGGAGGTTTAGATTCCAGTGGTTTAACAGGTTTAGCAGGAAATGAATTTGGGAATAAAGGGGAACGCCTTCATACATATTCCCTGAATTTCATCAATGATGAAAAAGACTTTGAGCAAGACTTCCTTCGTTTTGATCGTGATGAACCTTGGGTGAAACGTGTGGCTGAATATGTAGGAACAAAGCATCATTCTATAGAGTTAGGATCAGATAGTTTAATAGAGTATTTATTAACTCCAATGCGAGCGCGTGATCTACCTGGAGTTGGAGAACTGGAAACGTCTCTTTATTTGTTATTTAAGGAAATGAAAAAAGACGCAACAGTTGCACTTTCAGGCGAATCCGCAGATGAAGTATTCTCAGGATATCCATGGTTCCATCAAGAGAAGTTTCTAGATGCAGAGATATTCCCTTGGAGTGTTAATTTATGGTATAGTACAGAAATTTTATCAGAGGATTTTAAAGCGAAGATTAGCCCTGAAAAATATCAAAAACAAAAATTTG
>NZ_QXCO01000008.1:0-220829 GCF_003458115.1 Bacillus sp. ISO11
GCTTGAGAAATTATTTTCGGATTAAATCCTTGAACGAGCGTTAACTTTAAATCCTTCGTAAATTTTGTCATACAAAAAACTGCACCTCCAATTGTTAGACTGTGTCTAACAATTGGGGTGCAGCTCATTCGTTGGCTTTTTCATATGCAACGGCTCCTTTTTCTTTTGCCAATTGCTGAAATGATTTTTTCGATTTCACAATCCATACTTTCGTTCCAATTGGAATGCGATCAAACAAATATTCCACATCGTTTTTCTTCATTCTTATACACCCTTGTGAAATATACTTTCCAATTGAACTCGGTTGGTTTGTTCCATGTATTCCATATTTACTTCCATCAGTTCCTCTTGCATTAAATCCAATCCACCTTGACCCAAGTGGATTTTTTGGCGATCCACCTGGAATATCCTTCGCAATGTAATACGGATCCTTTGCTTTCATTACAACATCAAAATTTCCTTCTGGAGTTAATTCATTCGTTTTCCCTGTCGCTACTGGAAAAATCTTTTGAATCTTTCCATCGTCAATGTAAGCTAATTTATTCGTTGCTTTATTTACAATAATAAAAGGATCTCCGGCACGTGGATTATCCCCAAGAGGCCAAATCGGCGATAAAGAAAGACATAATATGATAGAGAGAAGATACGGCATAGATAATTCCTACCTTCTATATAAGTTCTTTTATATTATCCTTTCCCTTAAAGCGACTTTTAATGAGTAAATATTGTTCCATTTCATACACAAGTTGAACAAGTTTCGCACGTATCTCAAATTCTTCGCGTGTAGCTGGCAATGGCATGTCTCTAAATAATTCCCTCATTTCTTGAAGCTGCCTTAAGGAAATAACGCCAGTACTCTCAGGGCTAATAGCATTACCAATGTTTTCAACAACATCTGCAATCATGTCAGCTTGTTCATATGTCCACGATAAAGAAGCTGCTAGTGGTATCATTCGCTCTAAAATTTCGAATTGTTGCATACGCATATTAAAATAACGATAGTAATAATCATCTTCTCGCATAAATGCATTCTCAAGTTTTTTAAACGATAAATCTCTTGCTTCATTTAACATATTCTCGGTTTCAATGAGTTCTGCTCCACTCCAACTACTTTCTCGATTTCGTAAATACACAACCATTTCAAACAAAATCGTTTTAAAATTATTCTCTATTTTATCCTGATACTCTTTTAGCTTATTTTCACTACTCGGCATATACATATTTACTAATAACGCCACGCTAATCCCTATCGTTAATATAGCAATTTCATTTCCAACTATAAGCCATGTAATTTGCTTCAATGAATATAGATGCATAACAATAACTGAACTCGTGACAATACCTTCTTGAATTTTAAGCATTACTGCAGTCGGAATAAATGTAAGTAACAATATGCTAATTGCAAGTGGTGTATAGCCAATCGTTTCAAAAATACAAAACGCGAATGCCATTGATAATACACACGCTAGAAAACGATGTAACGACACTTGAAGTGATTTGCGCTTCGTATTTTGTACACATAAAATAACTAAAATGCCTGCTGAACTATAAAATTCTAACCCTAATAACTGAGCAATAAAAACTGCCGCACCTGTCCCTATTGCTGTTTTTACTGTACGATATCCAATTTTAAACATATCATTACTCCTATATGTATAAACGTATTTACAGCTAGTATAAAAAAAGGATGACACAATGTCATCCTTTTCTACTTATTATTCACATAACCTTTTCATATTACAATATTTTTTGTAAAAATTGTTGCGCACGTTCACTTTTCGGCGCTGCAAAAAATTCTTCTGGCGCACTATCTTCTACAAGCTTTCCTCCGTCCAAGAAAAGAACACGATCTGCCACTTCTTTTGCAAAGCCCATTTCATGTGTAACGATAGCCATCGTCATTCCTGTCGTAACTAACGATTTCATAACTTCTAACACTTCTTTCACCATCTCTGGATCTAGCGCCGATGTCGGTTCATCAAATAACATAACTTCCGGTTCCATCGCTAACGCTCTTGCAATTGCTACACGTTGCTTTTGTCCTCCCGAAAGACGATTTGGATACGTATCTTTTTTATCTACTAATCCAACCTTTTCTAAAAGTTTCTCAGCTTTCTTTTCAGCTTCTTGCTTCGTTACCCCTTTTACATTGATAGGAGCATACGTAATATTTTCTAATACAGTCATATGAGGAAATAAGTGAAAATGTTGAAATACCATACCGACATTTTCACGAACATGCATAACATTCGTTTTCGGATTCGTTACTTCTTCCGTCCCAATCCAAATGTGACCATCCGTTGGTGCTTCTAACATATTCATACAACGTAAAAATGTTGATTTTCCTGATCCAGAAGGCCCTATAATTGCGACTACTTCCCCTTTTTCAATTGTTGTTGTAATTCCTTTTAATACTTCGTTTTTACCAAATGATTTATGAAGGTTTTCAATTTTAATCACTTTTCTTCATTCTCCCTTCAATTGCCTTCCCGACTAATGTAAGAATAATGACTAACATATAATAAATCAGTCCAACAAAAAGTAATGGTTCAAGATATTTAAATGTCTCACCGCCTACAATGTAAGCACGACGCATTAAATCAGTCGCGCCTATTACTGTTACTACAGCCGATTCTTTCGTAAGTGTCGCAAATTCGTTCACAAGCGCTGGTAATATATTTTTTAATGCTTGAGGGAAAATAATATTTCTCATCATTTTTCCGTACGGTATCCCTAAAGCCATTGCTGCTTCTGTTTGTCCTTTATCAACCGCTTGAATACCAGCACGAATTACTTCTGACATGTATGCACCTGAATTCAAGCTAAATGCAAGTACAGCAGCTAAGAATGCTGGTATTTCATAACCAATTATTTGTGGGACGCCGAAATAAATAATCATTAATTGCAATACAAGGGGTGTACCACGAAAAATTGATGTATAAAAATCTGCTGCTATATTTAATGCTCGTATTCTAGCAATTTTACAAAGTGCTAATAGCGTTCCTAAAATAAATCCTGCTAAAGCTGATACTGCTACAATTTTCAAAGTAACTTCTAAACCTTTTAGTATATATGGTATCGAAGGCGTAATCGCCGAAAAATCTAAGTTCATTCTTTTCATTCCCCTCACAGAAAAGTGAAAGGCAGCTTATTTTCCGCTGCCAAACCATTTCTTCACTAATTTATCCATTTCTCCATTTTCTTGCATTTTTTTAATTACTTTATTAAATTCAGCTGTTTTATCACTGTTTTTCGGAAGGGCAATTGCTGCTCCAACTTCTTCTGGTGCTTCTTTAATTTCAATTCCTTGTAAATCTTTCATTTTCTCTAAATAATTTTTAGCAACTGTATCTTCTATAATTGCAGCGTCAAAACGACCAGCTTTAATTTCTTGTACGATTTCTGGTATACGGTCACGTCCCTCAACTTGGAAATCTACTTGTTTTTTAAATTCTGAAGCTTTCTCTTCTTGAATAGACCCTGTTTGTACCCCTACTTTTTTCCCTTTTAAATCCTCTACAGATTTAATGTTAGAATCCTTTTTAGAAACGACCATATTTTTCGCAACAAAATAAATATCTGTAAAATCAACATTATTTTTACGCTCTGCAGTTGGCGTCATACCTGCCATTACGAAATCAACTTTTCCTGAACTAAGAGATGCTAATAAACCACCAAAATCCATATCTTTCACTTTCACTTCATACCCAAGTTCTTTTCCGATATATTTAGCAACATCAACATCAAAGCCAATAATTTCATCGCTCTTTGACGCATCTACATATTCATAAGGTTTATAATCTGCTGAAGTTCCCATTACGAGTACTTTTTTATTTCCTTTTGTTTCTTTCGATTCCTCATTACTACAAGCGCTGAATATACTTACAATTAAAATAAGTGCAAACGATATTGATACTAACTTCTTCATCTTTCTTCCCCCTAATAATGTATATTTAAAAGTTTAATAGAATATTTATTCGATGTTTGTATTGTATCAGCACTTTTATTTTTATGCAATATATAAAATAAAAATAAATAACGAAACAATATAAACGCTGTTTGTTATGTATAAAATGATGCATAAAACAACATAACTATGCATATCTCAGAAATTTTAATAATAAATAAAAAAGGCGGCACATCCACTTGATTGTGGACGTGCCGCCTTTTCTCTTATTTTTTATAGTTCTTCACAATTCTCTTCGAAATATGATTGTAGTTTCGCAATAACTTGCATCGGTTCATGACCTTCAATTTCATGACGCTCTACCATCGTTACAATTTTTCCATCTTTTAATAAAGCAAATGATGGAGAAGAAGGTGGGTACCCTTCGAAATATTCACGCGCTCTTGCTGTCGCTTCTTTATCTTGACCTGCAAACACCGTTACAAGGTGGTTAGGACGTTTATCATAATGTACGGAATGCGCAGCAGCAGGACGAGCAATACCACCTGCACAACCACATACAGAGTTTACCATTACAAGTGTTGTTCCATTTCTTTTAAACGCTTCTTCTACCGCTTCCGGCGTCGTCAATTCTGTATATCCAGCAGAGACAATCTCTTCACGCGCTTGGCGGACAACATCATTCATAAAAAAGTTAAAATTAATCACTCTTTTCCCTCCTCTAAAACTACCTATTTGTATCTTACCAGTTAATGTTTATGAAATACAAGTAAGTTTACTTGTATTTAAGTATAGAAAAGGTGTTAGAGCTCTTGCTCTAACACCTTTTCTTTAATGACCACGATGTTTTTGCTTTGCTTTTTGTACTTTCATTAAACGTCTTCTTTCTTTTTCAGCTTCTCGCTTCTCTTTAGACTGCAGTTTCTTTTCTTGTTTATGCAATTCATAAGATAAACTAATCGCCTCTTGCGCCTTAGTAAAACGTTTAATAGTTGTTTCTTTTGCTGCTTGTCGTATGATACGCTTTATGTTTTTAGGACGCTGTTTTTCTTTAACTTCTACACCACATTTTGCAAAGTGCTGAAAATGCTCTAAAAGTGAACCATTCACAAACATAAGCACTTCTTCATCTGACGGTTCCGCCCCAAAAATATACCTCGCCCCATACAATTTCCCTTTTTCTTTACATGTAATGATTCCAACAAAAAATTGGCCATCGTGATATACTGTCAAATCCATTGACAGCCCCTCCTTTAAAAGATTAGAAATACGGGACATCCCGGAGGGGAAGGTTACTGACATGAAATCATGCGTCTGGACTACCAACCAGAGCTGTGTTTTTGTATTTCTTTCACTATTATTATATCTTCTTTTCCATAATCTTCATATATTCAGCAATCATTTTTTTATGCGATCCTACAATATAGTCAGGTAGTTCTGTTACTGAAAAGAATTTAAGCTGAACTGCTTCTTCTTTATTCATAACAAAATCCCCTTCGTATTCATCCGTATAATAGGCGGTTGTTACAGATTGAAATTCATCACCGTTTTCTAATTTTGTAAAGTAGTTCGCTCCAGAAAATACATTGATTAGTCGCAAGTTCTTCACTTTTATTCCTGTCTCTTCATATACTTCACGATAAGCTGTTTCTTCTGGTGATTCACTAAGCTCCATTAGCCCGCCAGGTAGCCCCCATTTTCCGTACGGCTCTGTCCGCTGCTGCAATAAAACATATCCATTTTCATTTATAACGAGTACAACAGCACCAACTAAAATTAAAGGGCGATGACCAACTATTTTTCGTAATTCTTCTACATATCCCACCGTATCGCCTCCTTTTTCGTTGTCCACACTATTGTATCATATGTACGAAACGACAAAATGCGTATATTTTTCATTTTTTTAACAAAATATTTATTTTATGTGATTCATCTACTGTAGCTAACATAATAGATTCGACTTCTGTACTCTCCTCTAGAAATTCTCTCGCCCACGCTTCTGTTTTTCCTAATAATGCAAGAACATCTTTCTGTATCCTCCCATCCTTTACTAATACAAAAGAAACTGGAGATTTTTTTCCCGCCACTTTAAGATCAAGCCGCGAAACTGCTTCATATTCTGGATACCGAAATATAGAAACGACACCGTTTGCTTCCCATAATGCTAATTTAATCGTTTGAATATCGCTCACATTTCGCATACGAAGTTCCGAAAACAAATATTCCAAGGTAATTCTCGCCTTTTTCAAATTGCTAAAATTAATGGAACCATTGTGTATAAGAATAATAGGTGTAGGCTCTAAAAAACGTCTCCATCTATCCCATTTCAGCATTAAAACTGAGCTTATAATATGAAGTACAACAAGTATGAACGTTGTAATCATCGATCCCAGTAACCCTACTTTTTCATCAGACAATGCGTTAGAAATATTCCCACCAAGCAATAACACTAATACAACATCTAAAAAACGAAGTTGTGCGATAGACCTTTGCCCCATCGCTTTCGCAACTAATATTAAAAATATGTATGCTATAATAGCCCGAATAACCCATTCACTATTAGAAAGATGTCGTGCTCCTTCAAAAATATGCATATGCATCACTTTGCACTCCTTACCCGTCTCAAACTGCTATCCTGTTTTAGTTTGCAACGTTTATGAGCATATATGTAAAAAAGCTGGTTCGTTTAAAAACGAACCAGCTTTTTTTACTTAACTGAAAACATATATTTTTTATACGTTTTCCGTACCGATAATATGAGCCCCATCATAATCATATTTGAGAATAAGGAACTTCCCCCATACGATAAGAAAGGTAATGCAATACCTTTTACAGGCATTAATCCAACGATCATACCGATGTTTTGGAATATTTGAACTGTTAATATACCGATTGATCCAGCGCATAATAATGTACCAAATAAATTATCAGCGGAATAACCAATAATAATTGTTCGATATAGTAGTAATAGGAACAAGAAGACAACTAAGGCTGCTACGATAAATCCACCTTCTTCGGCAATTGTAGCGAAAATAAAGTCAGTATGCTTCTCTGGAATATAGACGCTTCCTCCCCCAAACCCTTTACCTTCCATTCCTCCACTACCTACAGCTAAAATCGATTGCTGTGTTTGATAACCTTGATCTGCATTTTCAAATGGATTTAACCAACCTACAATACGCGACTGTTGGTGAGGCTTTAGTAAAGTAACTAAATTATTATAGAAAAAGTCTTGATACTTAAAGAAAATAAATATTAAAGCAGATAATATGGTCAACGGAATAACTGTACATAATGCTATCAATTTCTTTTGAATACCTGACATAAATAAAATACATGCAATAGCAGCAGCATATAAGAACACCATACCTGTATCAGGTTGACTATATACAACCGCCATAGGTGGAAGTGACACTAGCATAATTTTACCTACTAGCTTTAAATCTGTTTGGAATGTCCTTGCCATATACTGTGCATTATGTTTCACTGCTATACTCGCTACTACAAGTAGCAATGCAATTTTGAAAAACTCAGACGGCTGAATTTGCCCAAATACTGGGAAAACAAACCATCTTTTTGCACCTAATTTTTCAGGTGTAAAACCTGATGGTGGTAATACTTTCAAAAGAATAAGTGAAGCAAATCCAGCAATATAAAGCGGCCAAGATAATTTTTGCAATTGATCTAAGTCGATGCTTGCAACAAGAAGTAACAATACAACCCCAATTATGTAGTTAACACCTTGTTTCATAGCAAAGTTTGCAGCTCCATACTGTCCCGTTTGCTGACTGCTATATATAGCAGCTATACTCGTCACACATAGTGCACACAAAATTAAAATTAATTTTACATCTAAACTTTTTAGAAACTCGGTACTTCTTTTCATGACATCCTCCTGAAACATTGTTACGGCAAAAATAAAAAACCAGGAGTCAACATTCTTCATGTTTTGACGACTGATTACACATTATCTATAAAACACTTATATAGAATAACTCTCTTTTTCATACAATACAATATATTATACTACAGTTTCATCAGTAAGATTTGCCAAAAAAATTATTCTTTTCTTATTTTATATCCATATACCATATATCAGCAATGTATTTTCGTAAATTCCTAATACATAATCGTTTATTGTAAGATTACTGGGAAAGATATTTATACATATAGTAGGATGTAGATGAAGAAATAAGATAATAAAAAGCTCGCATAAGCGAGCTTTTTATTAATATACAGATGTATTATTTTCTGACATGTTTTCTAAAATTTCTTTAACACGTCCTAAGAACTTACCACAAATTAAACCATCAAGTACTCGGTGATCAAGTGATAAACATAAGTTAACCATATCACGAGCACCGAACATACCGTTATCCATAATTACTGGGCGTTTTACAATTGATTCAACTTGTAAAATAGCCGCTTGTGGGTAATTAATAATACCCATAGATTGAACAGAACCGAATGATCCTGTGTTATTAATTGTAAATGTTCCACCTTGCATTTCGTCTGCTTTTAACGATTTCGTACGTACTTTTCCTGCAAGTTCTGTAATTTCACGAGCGATACCTTTAATTGTTTTCTCGTCCGCTTGCTTAATTACTGGTACAAATAGTTCTTCCTCTGTTGCAACAGCGATAGAAAGGTTAATATCTTTCTTCTGAACAATTTTATCGCCAGCCCACATTGAATTAATTTGAGGATACTCTTTTAACGCTTGTGCTACTGCTTTTACGAAGAAAGCAAAGAACGTTAAGTTAAAGCCTTCACGCTTCTTAAAGTCACCTTTAATTGAGTTACGGTATGACACAAGGTTTGTCACATCTACTTCAATCATCATCCAAGCATGTGGTGCTTCGTGTTTACTACGTAACATGTTTGCTGCGATTGCTTTACGCACACCTGTTACTGGAATTTCGATATCTCCAGGCATTGTAGGTACAGAAACTGATTTCGCAGCTTCTACTTTTTGCGCTACTGGTGCTGCTTTTGGTGCTTCTGGGCGAGCTTCTACTACTGCCGCTACAGCTTCCTCTTTCTTCGCCGCACCTGCTTGTGGGATATTTCCAGATTCCACTAGCTTTAAAATATCTTTACGAGTGATACGGCCGTTTGCTCCCGTACCTTCTACTAGATCTAAATCAACGTTATGCTCACCCGCAAGCTTTAACACAGCTGGTGAAAAACGTGGTTTTCCATCAGTTGGTTGTTTTACTTTCGGTGCTTTTTCAGACGTAGCTACTTCTGCCTTTGATTCTTCTTTAGTTTTTTCCTCAACAGCTGTTGCTGCTACTTCATCTGCGCCTTCTACTTGAATAACACAAACTACTTCACCTACAGCTAACGTATCACCTTCACCAGCGATTAACTCTTTCACAACACCCGTGAAAGAAGATGGTACTTCAGCATTTACTTTATCAGTCATTACTTCTGCAAGCGGATCATACTTATTTACGTGATCGCCAACATTAACGAGCCATTTACTAATTGTGCCCTCTGTAACGCTCTCCCCGAGCTGAGGCATTGTAATATTTTCTACAGCCATGTATAGTCCCCCCGATTAAAATTCCGCAAGTTCACGCATTGCTTTTTCAACTTTATCTGGATTTACCATAAAGAATTTTTCCATTGTTGGTGCATATGGCATTGCTGGAACGTCTGGACCTGCAAGACGTGCGATTGGCGCATCTAAATCAAATAGACAGTTTTCAGCGATAATTGCTGCCACTTCACTCATAATGCTTCCTTCTTTATTGTCTTCTGTTACAAGAAGAACTTTACCTGTTTTAGAAGCTGCTTCAATGATTGCTTCTTTATCTAATGGATATACAGTACGTAAATCAAGAATGTGTGCAGAGATGCCATCTTGTGCTAACTTTTCAGCCGCTTGAAGAGCAAAATGAACACATAATCCGTACGTGATAACTGTAATATCATCACCTTCACGTTTTACATCTGCTTTTCCGATTGGTAATACGTAGTCATCCTCTGGTACTTCACCTTTAATTAAACGATATGCACGTTTATGTTCGAAGAATAATACTGGATCTTCATCACGAATGGCTGCTTTTAATAAGCCTTTTGCATCATATGGTGTAGAAGGGATAACGATTTTTAAACCTGGTTGGTTTGCAAACATCGCTTCTACAGATTGTGAATGATACAATGCACCGTGAACCCCCCCGCCAAATGGTGCACGGATTGTAACTGGACAAGTCCAATCATTATTAGAACGATAACGAATTTTTGCCGCCTCAGAAACAATTTGGTTTACTGCTGGCATGATGAAATCAGCAAACTGCATTTCAGCGATTGGACGCATACCATACATTGCTGCACCAATTGCTACCCCAGCAATTGCAGATTCTGCAAGCGGTGCATCAAGCGCACGATCTTCACCAAATTGATCATACAAACCGTGTGTCGCTTTAAACACGCCACCTTTTTTACCAACATCTTCTCCTAAAACGAATACTTTCTCATCGCGTTCCATTTCTTCGCGCATTGCTAATGTAATAGCATCAATATAAGACATTACAGCCATGAAACGTTCCCCCCTATTCTGCGTATACGTGCTTCAATGCATCTTCAGGTGCTGCATACGGAGCATTTTCTGCATATTCTGTTGCTTCATTTACGATATGCATAATTTCGTCTAACATTTGTTTTTCGGATTCCTCAGTTAACACACCAGCTTCTTTTAAATAAGCTGCGAATGTTATAATTGAATCTTTTTTCTTTGCTTCTTCTACTTCTTCTTTATCACGATAAACACGATCATCATCGTCACTAGAATGTGCTGTTAAACGATATGATACTGTTTCAATTAAAGTTGGTCCTTCACCACGACGACCGCGATCTGCTGCTTCTTTTACAGCTTTATATACTGCAAGTGGATCGTTTCCGTCTATTGTATATCCAGGCATACCGTAACCAATCGCACGATCTGATACGTTTTTACATGCTAATTGTTTTTCAACTGGAATAGAGATTGCATATTTGTTATTTTCACACATAAAAATAACAGGTAGTTTGTGTACACCAGCAAAGTTTGCCCCTTCATGGAAGTCACCTTGGTTTGAAGAGCCTTCTCCAAATGTAACGAACGTTACTAAATCTTTCTTCTCCATTTTTCCAGCTAGTGCAATACCAACTGCATGTGGTACTTGTGTTGTTACTGGAGATGAACCTGTAACAATACGATTTTTCTTTTGACCGAAGTGACCAGGCATTTGACGACCACCAGAGTTTGGATCTCCAGCTTTCGCAAAAGCAGACAACATAAGCTCTTTAGCTGTCATACCAAATGCTAGTACAACACCCATATCACGGTAGTATGGTAATGCATAATCTTTCTCTCTATCAAGAGCGAACGCCGCTCCAACTTGTGCAGCCTCTTGTCCTTGACAAGAAATTACGAATGGAATTTTACCAGCGCGGTTTAATAACCACATACGTTCGTCAATTTTACGTGCAAGTAACATCGTACGGAACATTTCTAATACTTGCTCATCACTTAAGCCAAGCTCTTCATGGCGCTTTTCTTTTACTTCTGCCATTTTTCATAACCTCCTAAATCCACATTTTTATGCGTGTAACGCTCTTCCATCTACAGCAAGTGCTGCTTCACCAATCGCCTCAGATAATGATGGATGCGGATGAATTGTATGTGCTACTTCCCAAGGTGTTGCATCAAGTACTCTTGCAAGACCCGCTTCAGAAATCATATCTGTTACATGTGGTCCAATCATATGAACACCAAGAATGTCATTTGTCTCTTCATCAACTACAAGTTTTACGAAACCATCTGATTCTCCGTATACAAGTGCTTTTCCGATTGCGCGGAATGAGAACTTACCTACTTTTAACTTATAGCCTTTTTCTTTCGCTTCTTGTTCTGTTAAACCGACAGAAGCAACTTCTGGACTGCTATATACGCATTTTGATACCATAGAGTAATCAATTGGTGTAACTTCTTTCCCTGCAATATGTTCTACTGCAGCAATTCCTTCATGAGAAGCAACGTGAGCAAGTTGCAGGCCACCGATTACATCTCCAATTGCGTAAATATGCGATTCTTTCGTTTGATAAAACTCATTTGTTTGAATGTATCCTTTTTCCACAACGATATCTGTGTTCTCTAAGCCAATATTTTGCGTATTCGCTTGTCTTCCTACAGATACAAGCATTTTTTCTGCTTTAAATTCTTTATTTTCACCGTTGTGTTCAGCTTGGATTGTTACTCCATTATCTTTTACCAATGTTTCTGGTAATACTTTTGCACCAGTTACCACTTTAATACCTTTTTTCTTGAATAGACGTTGCATTTCTTTTGAAATGTCTTGATCTTCTAGTGGTAATATTGTTTTTGCATACTCTAATACTGTAACTTCTACACCGAAGTCAGCAAGCATAGATGCCCACTCAATACCGATTACACCGCCACCAACGATAATAATCGAACTAGGAAGCGTTTCCATTTTTAGGGCATGATCTGAAGACATTACGTACTCTCCGTCTAATTCTAAACCTGGTAATGAATTTGGACGAGAACCTGTTGCAATAAGTACATTTTTTGGAATTAACATTTCATTCTCTTCTCCACTTGCAAGTTCAACTGAAATTGTCCCTGGCATCGGAGAGAAAATAGATGGGCCAAGAATACGGCCAATACCTTCAAACACATCAATTTTACCTTGTTTCATTAAGTGTTGAACGCCTTTATGAAGCTGCGTTACAATCTTCTCTTTACGCTCTTGTACTTTCGCAAAGTTTAGTTCTACATTGCTTGCAATAACTCCGAACTCTTCGCTTTTTTTAGCAGTTGCATATACTTCCGCACTACGTAAAAGAGCTTTACTAGGGATACATCCTTTGTGTAAACAAGTACCACCAAGATTTTCTTTTTCGACTAGTGCAGTTTTTAACCCTAGTTGTGATGCACGAATTGCAGCAACATATCCACCAGTACCGCCGCCAACGATGACTAAATCATATTCTTTTGCCATTATCTCAACCCCTAGCTACCGTTTCTTTTTCACGTACAACATATTCTTTTGGAGCTTCTTCTTCACGTAATACACGAAGTGCTCCTTCTGCTAACGCTTCTAACTCATCTTCGCCTGGATGTACGATAACATCTGCAATCCAGTCCACTCGCTCTTTTATTTCATCGACAAGAATTTTACTGTATGCCAGTCCACCAGTTAATACGATTGCATCGATTTTCCCGTGAAGTACAGCGCTAGCTCCGCCAATCTCTTTTGCAACTTGATATGCCATTGCTTTATAAATAAGAGTTGCTTCAGGATCACCTTTTTCAACCATTTTCTCTACTTTAATCGCATCATTTGTACCGATTAAACTTACAAGTCCACCTTGTCCGACAAGCTTTTTAATCATTTCATCTCGGTAATACTCACCAGAGAAACACATTTCTACTAGTTGCCCTACTGGTACTGTACCAGCACGCTCTGGACTAAATGGTCCTTCTCCGTTTAAACCGTTATTCACATCGATTACTCTTCCTTTTTTATGAGCACCAACTGTAATACCACCGCCCATATGTGTAACTAATAAATTTAAATCCTCATATTTGTGGTTTAACTGTTCGGCTACTTTACGAGCAACTGCTTTTTGATTTAATGCATGGAAGATACTTTTACGTTCCATACCAGCAATACCACTTATACGAGCAACTGGCTCCATCTCATCTACAACGACAGGATCCACAATAAATGCAGGAATGTTTAATCCAGAAGCAATTTCATATGCTAAAATGCCTCCAAGGTTTGAAGCGTGATGACCGCTAAACCCATTTTTTAAATCTTCTAACATCGCATCGTTTACTGTATACGTACCGCCTTCGATTGGACGAAGTAATCCACCACGTCCACAAACAGCGTTTAATTTTGAAATGTTAATACCATGAGAATGTAGAACTTCTAAAATCGTTTCTTTTCGAAACTCATATTGGTCGATAATTCGCTTGTATTTCCCAATCTGTTCTACGTCATGACGAATCGTTTCTTCTAAAACGGGTCTTTCATTATCAAAAACACCAATTTTTGTGGATGTACTACCTGGGTTAATAACAAGAATTCGATTTACAGACAATGTTGCTACCTCCACTAATAAATTCAAAAGGAAGTGGAAACCTCATAAGAGGTAACCACGCCTTTTGTAAAAGTTATATATGAATGATTAGCGACGGCTAATAATATCGTGACCGTTGCGTAAGTAAGTGCTACGAGAATTTTTCAAGCTTGCAATGCGCTCTTCAGCTAGACGATCTGCCGCTACATAAGTTGCTATGCCATCGCGTTTTGAAATTTCGATTACTTTTGCAATTGTGTCATAAATAGACTCAACACGTTTTAGTGCACGTTCTCTATTGTATCCATATAATTCGTCTGCTACGTTAATTACGCCACCTGCATTAATTACATAATCTGGTGCGTATACAATACCCATTTCATGAATGATGTCACCGTGACGATTTTCTTTTAATTGGTTATTTGCAGAACCTGCGATTACTTTTGCTTTAAGTTGTGGAATAGTTTCATCATTAACTGTTGCGCCTAATGCACATGGTGCGTAAATATCGCATTCAACACCGTAAATTTCATTTGGTTCAACTGCTGATGCACCGAATTCTTCTACAGCACGTTGTACAGCTTCTTTATTAATATCTGTAACGATTAATTTTGCTCCTTCAGCGTGTAAATGTTTGCATAGGTGATATGCTACGTTACCAACGCCTTGAACAGCAATTACTTTTCCTTCTAAATTGTCAGTACCGAAAGCTTCTTTTGCAGCTGCTTTCATACCACGGTAAACACCGTATGCAGTTACTGGAGATGGGTTACCAGAAGAACCGAATGATGGTGAGATACCTGTTACAAAGTCAGTTTCTTCATGGATAATATCCATATCATCTACTGTTGTACCAACATCTTCAGCTGTAATGTAACGTCCGTTTAGTCCTTGGATATAACGTCCTAGTGCACGGAACATTGCTTCGCTCTTATCTTTACGAGGATCACCGATAATTACTGTTTTCGCACCACCTAAGTTTAAACCAGCTGCTGCGTTTTTGTATGTCATCCCTTTTGCAAGACGCAATGCATCTTCAATCGCCGCTTCTTCAGAATCATATGTCCACATTCTTGTTCCACCAAGAGCCGGTCCAAGTGTTGTATCATGAATTGCAATAATTGCTTTTAAACCAGATTCTTTATCTTGACAAAATACTACTTGCTCATAATCATATTTTTCTAAGTATTCGAAGATTTCTAATGTCATTGTCGTTTCCCCCTAATGTTTTACCCTTTTTGGTTTATTTTGAAGCAGTCGCAACTGCCAATGCTAATGAATATACTTTTGTTTCTGCTGAATCAGCACGAGATGTTAAAACAATCGGTGCTTTTGCGCCAGCAATCATTGCTCCTACTTTTGCATCCGCAAAGTATACGAGTGATTTATATAGCACATTTCCAGCTTCAATCGTTGGGACGAGTAAAATATCTGCCTTACCTGCTACATCACTTACTATGCCTTTATGCTCTGCTGCAATTTGTGATACTGCATTATCTAAAGCAAGTGGTCCATCAACGATACAATCTTTAATTTGTCCGCGGCGATTCATTTGTGTTAACATCGCTGCATCAATTGTCGCCTGCATCGCTGGATTCACAACTTCTACTGCTGCGATTGGTGCCACTTTGGGCAAGTCGATTCCTATTGCCTGGGCAACTTCTACAGTATTTTGTATAATAGCAGCTTTTTGTGTTACGTCAGGTGCGATGTTCATCGCTGCATCTGTAACGAAAATAAGACGGTCGTAATTTTGAACTTCAAATGCTGCTACATGTGAAAGTACGCTACCTTTACGTAGGCCCCACTCTTTGTTTAACACAGCCTTCAAAATATTCGCTGTTGGGATGTTCCCCTTCATAAGCACATCTGCTTCAGCATTTCTCACAGCTTTAACAGAAAGTTCTGCAGCTTCAGCACTAGACATTGCTGCAATCACTTCAACATGTTCTGAAGTTTGTAAACCATGTTCTTGTAGCATCCCCATTATTTTTTCTTGATTTCCATATAGACGAAATTGAGCTAGCTGTAATTTAATTGCTTTCGCTACAGCTTCAATTACTTCATGATCTTCAGCTACTGCTACAGCCACAGTTTTTTTAGGCTTTCCTGCTGCTTGATCAATTAAGTATTCTAACTTCATATTTTGTAATCAACCCTTTCCGTCGTCCCTCGTCTATTTATAAAGCAAATACCGTGCCAACTTTTAAAAGTGGTCTTACCAATAATGAAAACGCATTCAAAATGCAGTAAAATCAATACTTTGGAAAATAACGAAAGATTCTGTCTTATTTTGTCGCTTTTTGTATACCATGCAATAAATTGCACGGTACGCAATTTATTGCATGCTATTTTTTGCATGGTCATACTTTTCTAGCTTGTAATATAAATTTCGAACGGAAATTCCTAACGCTTTTGCAGTTTGTGTTTTATTCCCCTCAAATCTCTCCAAATATTCATAAATAATATTCCCTTCAAACTCTGTCACTAAATGTTCAAGTGGCTTTTCTTCTAATTCAGGTAATAAATGAGATTGCTTTGACTCCACCTGCTCTTCGTTATGTAATGGCGGTAAATGGTGTACATCAATATAGGTCTCGTTATAATTCATAAAGATAATAGCTCTCCCCAAAATATTTTCAAGTTCCCTCACATTTCCTGGCCATTCGTATGATTGTAAATATAAAACAGCTGAATCAGTGAGCCCTTCTACATTACGACCGTAATCTTGATTAATTTTTTGAATCAATCTGTCCGCAATTGTCGGTATATCTCCTTTACGTTGACGAAGAGATGGAATTTGAATTGGAATTTTATTTAATCGATAATATAAATCCTCCCTAAACTTCCCTTCTAGAATAGCCTTTTCTAAATTCACATGTGTCGCTGCAATTACTCGAACATTAATAGGTATCGCTTTCGTTCCACCAACTTTTACAATTTCTTTTTCCTGCAATACACGAAGGAGTTTCGCTTGTGTATTTGCAGACAACTCCCCTATTTCATCTAAAAAAATACTACCGTTATTCGCTTCCTCAAAGAACCCACGTTTCCCGCCTCTTTTCGCTCCAGAAAACGCCCCTTCCTCATAACCAAATAATTCACTTTCTAACAACGTCTCCGAAATGGCCGCACAGTTTACACGGACGAACTTATTGTATTTTCGATTACTTCCATTATGGATTGCATGTGCAAACAATTCTTTACCAGTCCCAGATTCCCCGCGTAACAGTACTGTTGCTGGTGTATTCGCTCCTAGCTTCGCCTGTTCGATAGCTGCCGTTGTTTCATCTGAATTTCCGACAATATCATCAAATGAATATTTCGCTTCTAATGTACGAATAATTTGCCTTGCTCTATTCAATTCATTTGTTAATTTTTGAATTTCCGACACGTCACGGATAACACCGACGCTTCCTTTCAATATTCCATCCACAATAACTGGTGCTACGTTTACAATTACATCTCGCTTTTTTTGCCCAATCTTCATATGTATTCCGCGCACCGCACGACGCGTTCGAAGTACTTTCATATGCATACTTTCGCCTTCTACAATATCAGTTGTAGCAGGCTTCCCAATAATATCTTCTTCTGTTAAACCCGTTAATTTCGTATATGCTGGGTTAATGACTAAACCTCTTCCTTTTTCATCCACAACCGAAATCGCTTCTTCAGATGAGTTAATAATTGCCTCTAATAGTGTTTGAATTTCTTTTAAGTCTGTAACTTCTTCCGCAAGATCTACAACTTCTGTTATATCTTTAAAAATTGCAAATGCCCCTTGTACCTCTCCTCCTTCTTTTAATATTGGAATACGCGTTGTAATAATTTTCTTTCCATTCTCTAATGTCAGTTCATAATTTACTTCTATTTGTTTCGTACGTATAATGCGAAGTAATTTACTAGTTGGAATGACTTCTAAAATATACTTTCCTATCGCCTCTTCTTTTTTATATCCGATAATACGCTCTGCACTTTTATTAAAAAGACGAACTTGTCCCTCTCGATCAATTACAATCATGCCGTCATGTGTAGAATTTAAAATTAATTCTCCTTGTTGCGTCTGTTCCTCTAACCGCCCAATTAGCCCTTCCTTCTCATGCGCTAATCCTGTAACAATTTTTGCGATATCACCTGGTATAAGAAGAGTGTCTTTTTTCTTTTTTTCTGATAAAACTTTATGTACATCATCTTCACCTGTCATATCAAATATTACATCGATATGCATAGAAAGAAATGGAGTTACACTTTCTCCAATTGCAATCCCGTATTCCTTAGCAATTTGTAGTCCTTTTGCCAACGGATTTATATCAATAATCCCTATAATTTGAAAGATATTCGAACTTTGTAACAGATTCAGCAGCGCGCTCCCGCCTTCACCTGCACCAACAATTAATACTTTTTGTTTCATATATTACACTTCCTCTCGAAGTAACTCTGCAAATTTTTTCACACCCTTATCTTACTCGTTCAGCACCCTCTTGACAAACCCCCTTTCCGTATAACATCATTAAAATATACGAAATAATCTGAAAAGGAGCGTTATGTATGCAGCGTTACGTTGCTCTACTATTAGCACTCATCCCTATTTCATTAGCTGTGTTTGGTATAAAGTTAATGAGAGATACTGTATTCGGGATTCTATTTCCACCAATTTCCATACTGTGGTTACAATTTTTAATCGGCGCTCTCTGCTTCGCGCTAGGGTTTTATATCTTTGGTGGCTTCGTCTTGCACCGAGATCGCAAACGAAATAAAGTACAAGCTCGCTTTAGAAGATAGGAATGCCCCACTATTTATAAATAAAAAAATGAGACCGTTACACGCGGTCTCATTTTTTTATTGGCAATAACGTTCTTGCCGTTTCAGGGTAATCAGTAATAATCGCCGATATATTCATATCAAAATATTTACGCATAAGCGTTTCTTCATTAATTGTATAAGGGCGAACTTCTACACCACTTTCCATCGTTAGTTCGGCAATAGCATCTTGAAGATAACGATAATTCGGATGTACTGCTGTAGCCCCCATTTTTTTCGCGTATGCCCACGGACTATGCAAACCTTCGCGATATAAAATTGCTGTTTGAATATCAGGAGCCATCATATGGCACCGTTTCATACTGTAGTGATTAAACGAAGAAAATATAACACGATCCTCTAGACTAAATTTCCGTACAAGCGTTATAACTTCTTCCTCTAAACCTCTGTATGGAATTTTATTATTTTTAAGTTCAATATTAAGTAGCAAACTCGTTTGTTCAAGCCATTCTAATACCTCTTCTAAAAGTGGTATTTTACAAAAACCTACTTTATCACCAAATTTATAACTTGCATCTAACTTGCATAAGTCCTCATATACATAATTGCGAACCGCACCTTTTCCATTTGTTGTCCGGTCCACCGTTTCATCGTGAATGACGACAACTTTTCCATCTTTCGTTAATTGAACATCAAGTTCAATTCCATCCGCTCTAAAAGACTCAGCTGCTTCAAATGAAATCATTGTATTTTCTGGGTACGTTCCAGCCGCACCACGATGTGCAAATATAAGAGTCATCCTCACTCCCCCAATCTTATGCTATACTATACGAAAAAGGAGGTACTTCTATGAGACCATTACAAATCTCTCCAGATACTGCAGTCCGCTTATCAAAAGCACTAGGTGTTCCACTTGAACAACTCATGCATATGCCGCAGCACATTTTAATTCAAAAACTAGTTGAATTAGAAAAACAAAATAAAGACGAAGAATAATACAGTCCTGTTTTGCAGGACTTTTTATTATTTTCTATTATATCACGGATGCCTTTCCTACTAAAATCCTTTAACAGATGTACTACGATGTGATTTAGCCGTTCCTTCATCATTTAATAATGAATCACATCTTTTCTTTTTTGTTACACGTCATAAAGAAAGCAGACCATTTATTTATAAGTCCCCATTGCGTCCTAAAAACACGATCATAAAAAAACTAGAAGCCCTTTATATTGTTTTTTATTGAACGTGCGGAGCATCCCCTGATTCGTATAGTTCTTTCGCTTTTTCCTCCCCGAATGTAGTTAAAATATAATGTTGCTCTTCTAACGCATCCATTGCTCTAGTTGCTTTACAAACGCTATCTTCTTGAGCATCCGAGAAATAATTGTGATCTTCTACAATTTTACTAAAATCTTTTTTCGCCCATCTATCAGCAATTGCTAAAAGTTCATTTTTCTTCGCAAAGCTACTCTTATTTATAATTTCTTTTAATTTTTTAGCATTACTTTGAATCATTGGGATAGAGCCCGATTTTCGTTCTGCCACCACTTTTTGATGAGTCATGCGATGCATCGCTGTAATGACTTCGCTTTCAGTAGAATTTTCAGTAACATACACATCAACAAAGACCCCATCTACCTCTCTACCTACTATTGTTTGGTCTTCTTTTTTATCTATTTGAGCGCTCACTTCTTTATCTACGGGATTATCTGCAAGTTCTAACATTCCAAATGTAACTGCAATAGCAAGAACTCCCATAGCTGCTACTATTCCTAGCCAAGTTGAAATTTTATTTTCCATTCCCCTTCTCCCTATCTATATCTATTTTATTACCTTATAAAAAACCCACTTACATGTAATATTACTAAAAATAGGTTTTATTTTCCATACTATCAAATAATCTCTTTTTCTCAACAAAATAAAAAGACCAACGAATTATAACATTCATTGGTCTTTAAATAAAAAGTTCATTGGTTTTAAATTTGATATCGAGTATCAATTTCAAGAATTATTAAGCTTTACTAAAGCTTAAATCCCTTACTACTTTTACTCTCAACTAGCTTTATGTTCAAGTCTCAGCTTATCCGCAACCATTGCGATAAACTCAGAATTCGTAGGTTTTGCTTTTGACATGGATACTGTATAACCGAATAAGGACGAAATAGAATCAATATTCCCACGGCTCCAAGCTACTTCAATTGCGTGACGAATTGCGCGCTCCACACGGCTTGCTGTTGTATTATATTTCTTTGCGATATCTGGATACAATACTTTCGTAATCGATCCTAATAATTCGATATCATTGTATACCATGGAGATTGCTTCTCGTAAATACATATATCCTTTAATATGAGCGGGTACACCAATTTCATGAATGATACTCGTAATACTCGCATCTAAGTTTTTCGGTTTTCCATCTACTGTTGTGGCTGATCGGAATGATGGTAGTGGACGCTTAATCATAGTGTTTGCTTTACCACTCACTTGACGAATATGACTCGTTAAATTCTCCATATCAAATGGTTTTAATATGAAATATGAGGCACCTAAGTCAACTGCTTTTTTCGTCACATCTTCTTGGCCAAATGCTGTCAACATAATTACGCTAGGCTGTTTTAACCTTTCAATATGTCGCATTTTCTCCAATACAGCTAAACCATCTAAGTGTGGCATAATAATGTCTAAAACGAGTACATCAGGTTGCTTATCTGTTAATAAGTTTAAACACTCTTGACCATTATAAGCAGTACCGATTACTTCCATATCATCTTGAGCGGCTACATAGCTCTCTAACATTGATACTAGTTCTTTATTATCATCCACAAGACATACTTTAATTTTCTCCACAGCTTTTCCTCCCTTACCGAATCGATTCTCCGACATGTGTATCCTTCTAGGCTACATGAATTGTTCGACAATTGTGTGAAAATTCCCTTTTAAAGTTTCTTACTTTCCGATAAAATCACAAAAAAATATGTTTATCGTTCATTTATTCCCTTTCGCAACACATTCCATCATAGAAATACAACGAAACGTTCAACCCTTTCCTTTTATTTTACAACAAAAAACACCTCTTGCGGAGCTTTTACAAAATTTCAACGAATTTTTCAACAGAAAAAGCGAGCTAATAATATATATTAGCTCGCTTTTTTCTCTTGATCATAAATATTAATTCCAGCTTGATGTAACATCCATTCAATATGAACACCATATCCTGATGTTGGATCATTTACAAATACATGTGTAACAGCACCAATTACTTTTCCATTTTGTACAATTGGACTTCCGCTCATTCCTTGTACGATACCGCCCGTTTTCGCTAATAGACGTTTATCTGTTACTTTTATTACCATACCCTTTGTGGCTGGGAATTTTTGCTGCACTGTACTAACAACTTCAATATCAAACGCTTCTACTTTATCTTGATCAATAACTGTTAATATTTTTGCCGGTCCTTCTTTTACTTGATGAGATAATGCGATAGGCATTGCTTTATCCATTATACCGTTTTTCATATTCGTATTTAATTTTCCAAAAATACCATATGGACTATTAATTGTAATATTGCCAATCACTTCACGGTCTGGTGAGAATCTTGCTAATTTCTCCCCTGGATTCCCATGACTACCTCTTTCAATTGATGTAACTGTCGAGCGCATAATTTGTCCATCTTCGACTTGAATCGGCTTTTTCGTATCATTATCAGAAATAACATGACCAAGTGCCCCATATTTCATAGAATCTGGATGAACAAATGTCATCGTTCCAATTCCAGCTGCCGAATCACGGATATACAAGCCAATTCGATAAGACGATTCACCGTTGTCTTTTTGTGGAGTTAGCTTCGTACGAATATATTTTCCATCTCTTAACAATACAAGATTAAGCGGTTCACCTGTTTCTCCACTATTATGAATAAACGGTGCTACATCACTCATTCTTTCAATTGTTTTACCATTAATTTCAGTAATCATATCTCCAATTTGTACACCTGCTGTTTCACCAGGAGATATTTTACCTTTTTCAGTTTGAATTAAATGATGGCCTACAACAAGTACACCTTTTGTATTTAATTTCACACCAATTGATTGTCCACCTGGAATCACTTTAAAATCTTTTAACACTTTCACATTTACTTTTTTCACTGGAAAACCAGCAAGCTGAAATACCATATCAGCTTCACCATTTTGATGAGAATTTACCATAAGTCCTTGTTTTTGTTCATTCGAACTCACTGTAAATACATGACGATTTGTGGATGAAGCTTTGAAAACTGGTAATGATGATATTTCTGATTGTTGCCCTTCAAAAACAACAAGTTGTTTCGGTGATGAAATAAACGTTCGAAGCGGTTTAAAACATCCAATAAAAACTAAAGAAACAAGGAGACAAAGACCTATTATTTTTCGAAATTTTTCTAATTTCAACTTGTTCACTCTCCTCGCTCCTACCCCACATTCAGCCTCTTGGCTTCACTTTTTAATCTCTCCTTGCAGTGCTTTATTTATAACCGGAAGAATTAAGAAATCGTCATTTGAGAAAAAAAGCTATCCATTACTGGATAGCCTCTGCTGTCTGTTTAAAATGATGCGCTTGCGTAAGTAATTCTTTCGCATGCTCTGTCGTTAAATCTGTGATTTCCACACCAGAAATCATTCGAGCTATTTCTGTTACTTTATCCTCCATAGTTAAAACAGTAACTGATGTAATTGTCCGATCATTCGCTACTTGTTTTCGAATAAATAAATGTGAATCCGCCATTGAAGCTACTTGAGGTAAGTGCGTAATACAAAGTACTTGCGAGTTTACTGATACTCGATAAATTTTTTCCGCAATAGCCTGTGCGACCCGGCCACTTACACCCGTATCCACTTCATCAAAAATAACAGATGCAACCCCTTGATGCTTAGAAAAAATGCTTTTTAAAGCTAAAATGATACGAGATAACTCTCCGCCAGAAGCAACCTTTGAAAGTGGTTTTAGCGGCTCTCCTGGGTTCGTTGAAATATAAAATTCCACATGATCGTAACCATCCGCCGTAAGTCTTACCGGCGCACCTTCCACAAGGGGCTCTTCTGCATTTCCTTCTCTCTTCATAATTCTCACTTCAAATTTCGTTTTTTCCATATATAATTCTTTTAATTCCTGATGAATTGCATTTGTAAGGTGTTCTGCAAGCTCATGACGCATATTACTTAACAACGTTGCTTCTTTCATAATAACACTTTCTAATTCCTTCAACTGTTTCTTCGTCGTTTCAATATGAACGTCTTTATTTTCAATCGTAAAAATTTCCTGTTCAATTTTATCAGCATACGCTAAAATCTCTTCTACATTATTTCCATATTTTCTCTTTAGCATACGAATTTCATTCAAACGTGTTTCAATTTCATCTAAACGATTTGGATCATATTCCATCATATCGAGCTTTTCCCTCAGTTGATAGGCAACCTCTTCTAATAAGTAATAGCTATTTGCAATTGAATCATGATTCTCTTGATACACTTCATCTAAATGTGTAATACTTTCCATTTGCCCCATTGCACTTCTTACATTATCTAATCCTTGTCCGTCGGCACTTAAAGAACGATATGCATCACCTAACGCTTTATAAATCTTTTCAAAATTAGAAATTTGCAATCGTTCCTCAGTTAATTCATTTTCTTCATCCATCTTTAAATCCGCCTTGCGAATTTCCTCGTGCTGAAATTGAATTAAATCTAAGCGATGTGCCATTTGTTGCTCATTTTCACTTAACGATTTCAATTGTTTTTTTAATTTTTCATAGTCAGCGTATACGTTTTGATATATGTCTAATTGTTTAACGATTCGATCCCCATCAAAGTGATCAAGCATAAACAGATGTCGTTCTTCATTCATTAAATCTTGCGTTTCGTGCTGTCCATGAATATCAACAAGTGTTTTCCCAATTTCTTTTAATATGCTAAGTGTAACAAGCTTCCCATTTACACGACATACACTCTTCCCGTTCGCAGCAATATCACGCTTTAAAATAATCATACCATCTTCTATTTCTATATCTAACTCTTCTGCCTTTTCAATACATGGATGCTTCTCATCTTCAACATAAAATAGCCCTTCAATCTCAGCCTTTTCTGTTCCATATCGAACAAATTCTGCTGACCCACGGCCACCTACAAGTAAACTAATTGCATCAATAATAATCGATTTTCCGGCCCCTGTTTCACCGCTTAAAACCGTTAAACCTTTTTGAAAAGAAATATTTAATGCTTCAATAATAGCAAAGTTTCTAATCGATAATTCCGATAACAATGCCCCATTCACCTCGTTATAAAATAATCCCTTACTAAAGGATTTTCTCAGTTCTTCATTCAAATAATCATGATATATATTTGTATGTATATACTCTTCTAACCCGCTTCATTGTACCAAACATTTGTTTTACGGGTCAATCCATCTATTTTTTAACTTTATGCAAACAAAATATTATATTACAATTGAAAATTCATATTTTTAACCAATAAAAATATCTTGTTCACTTTCCACTTTACGATGGAAAGCAAACAAGATTTTTTGTTACAACATATTTAAGAAACGATCAGAGACAACACCTGTATCGTCAGGTGTACGGCAAATAATTAAGCAAGTATCATCACCACAGATGGTTCCGATGATCTCATCCCACTCTAAATGATCAATAAGTGCTCCAAGTGAATGAGCGTTACCAGGCAATGTTTTTAGCACAAGCATATGTCCTGCCGTGTCTAATTTTACAAATGAATCCACTAGATTTCGTTTTAATTTTTGTAACGGGTTAAATCGTTGATCTGCTGGCAAGCTATATTTATAGCGCCCATCATGTAATGGCACCTTCACTAAGTGCAGTTCTTTAATATCGCGCGATACTGTTGCTTGCGTTACATTAAATCCCTCATTACGTAAAATATCAACTAATTCATCTTGTGTTTCAATTTCTTTGTTTGCAATAATTTCCCTGATTTTAATATGGCGCTGACCTTTATTCATACATTTGCACCTCACACTATCTCTTACCATAGTTTAAACATTGGTATACTTCACTTATTTATGTTAACTTATAATTCGTTTCTTGTACACAATTGTTTTTACAATCATTATACAATTACAGCAAAAAGAGGAACAACATATGTTATTCCCCTTTCCCTTTTTGTTTTAGAACGTCATGCGCTTCTGTAACAACTTGCTCTATAGAAATCGGAGAATGATTTTCGCCATTCTCACGTTCACCATGCCATTTCAGATGAATTAAAAATTCAATATTACCATCCCCACCCGTAATTGGTGAGAATGTTAAACCTTCCACATCATAGCCTTCTTTTAAAGCAAACTCGACAATCATTTCTACAACAGCTTCATGTACTTTTCTATCACGAACGATACCTTTTTTCCCAACTTGCTCTCTTCCAGCTTCAAACTGCGGTTTAATTAACGCTGCTACATCTCCGTTAGGCATAAGCATTGTTTTTAAAACTGGCAGTATAAGCTTTAATGATATAAATGAAACATCAATACTTGCAAATTGAGGTAAACCACGTTCTAAGTCTGCTGGTGTCACGTAACGGAAGTTTGTTCGTTCCATTACAACAACACGCTCATCTTGACGTAATTTCCACGCTAGTTGATTGTATCCTACATCTAATGCATAAGATAATTTCGCTCCATTTTGAAGCGCGCAATCTGTAAAGCCACCAGTTGATGAACCAATATCTATCATAACTTTATCTTGTAAATCAAGATGAAATGTCTCTAATGCCTTTTCAAGTTTATAACCACCACGACTTACATACGGCATAACTTGTCCCTTCACCGTAATCTCAGTATCTTGCGAGATTTTCTCTCCTGGCTTATCAAGTCTCATCTCATTTGCATATACGAGTCCGGCCATAATGGCGCGCTTTGCTTTCTCACGCGTTTCTATAAGTCCTCGCTCTACTAATAGTACATCTACTCTTTCTTTTTTTACGCTCATTTGTTACGCCCTTTTTTGTTTTGATGGAATCATTGTATGAATACGGTCTACAACAGCATCTGTCGTTAAACCAATTTCTTCTAATAATTTTGTTACACTTCCGTGCTCTATGAAGCGATCTGGAATACCCATTCGTTCAACTAATGCACTATGGTAACCATTTTCAGATGCAAATTCAACTACTCCTGTTCCAAAACCACCGATTAAACAAGCTTCTTCAATCGTTAAAATCGGTATATTCTTTCCTAGAAGATCATGTAAATATGCTTCATCCATTGGTTTAATAAAGCGAGCATTCACTACTTTCACTGAAACCCCAGCTTTTTCAAGACGCTCAGCTGCTTCCATTGCCATTGGTATTGTCGTACCAAACGTTAAAATAGCTGCTTGTGTACCCTCTTTTAACGTCTCCCACGTACCGATTGGAATCGCCTTTAATTCTTTATCCATATGAACGCCAAGTCCATTACCGCGAGCATAACGCAATGCGATTGGTCCATCTTCATATTGCATCGCCGTATAAACTAAATGTTGCCCTTCATTTTCATCTTTCGGCATCATAAGCACCATATTCGGCAAGTGACGTAAGAATGAGATATCAAATACGCCTTGATGCGTTTCACCATCTGCTCCTACTAATCCCGAGCGATCTATTCCGATGAAAACATTTAAATTTTGGCGGCATATATCATGAACAACTTGGTCATATGCTCTTTGTAAAAATGTTGAATAAATCGCTAAGAATGGCTTCATTCCTTGCGTTGCCATACCTGCTGCCATTGTTGTAGCATGCTGTTCTGCAATACCTACATCAATCATACGATCTGGGAATTCTTTTTGGAATTTCTCAAGTTTTGATCCAACAGGCATTGCAGGTGTAATTGCTACGATACGCTCATCCGCTCTCGCTAGCTTAAGTACTGTTTCACTAACGACAGCACTCCATGCTGGTGCAACTTCTTTCGGCTTAACGAAGTCACCTGATTCAATTTTATAAGGTCCTGTTCCATGCCAAGTTCCAATAACGTCACTCTCAGCCGGTTTATAACCTTTTCCTTTTTTCGTAATAACGTGAACAAGCACTGGGCCTTTTGTTTTCTTTGCATATTGCAACGTTTCGAATAACTTTTCATAATCATGCCCATCGACTGGACCTAAATATGTAAAGCCTAACTCTTCGAAAAAGACACCAGATACTAGTAAATATTTAAGACTATCTTTTATTTTCTCTGCTGTCGCAGCCACTTTCCCACCAACTGCTGGGATTTTCTTTAATATATACTCTAATTCATCTTTTACCCAGTGATATTTTCCTGCGGTACGTAAACGACCGAGCACATTATGAAGCGCACCAACGTTTGGTGCAATTGACATTTCATTATCATTCAAAATAACAATCATGTCTGTTTTTTCATGTCCAATATGGTTCAATGCCTCTAAAGCCATTCCGCCTGTTAAAGCACCATCTCCAATAATTGGTATAACATATTCTTTCGTTTTCTTTAAATCACGTGCCAGAGCCATTCCCATTGCAGCCGATAACGAAGTCGAGCTATGACCAGTTTCCCATACATCGTGCTCACTCTCGCAACGTTTCGGGAAACCACATAGACCTTGATATTGCCTTAATGTACCAAACTCTTTCGCACGTCCAGTTAAAATTTTATGTACATAGGATTGATGTCCTACATCCCATAAAAATTTATCTTGCGGGCTATCAAATAATTTGTGCAGAGCAATTGTGAGTTCTACTACACCTAAATTAGGTGCAATATGTCCACCTGTTTGAGAGAGCTCTTCAATTAAAAACTTACGAATATCCTCACTCAATCCCTCTAGTTCACTGATAGACATATCTTTCAAAAAACTAGGGTTTTGAATTTGCGTTAGATCCACATGGATCACTCACTTTCATTTCATAATCTGTCAACATGTCAAATATTATAAAAAACATTTACACAAAACAAGAAATTCTCTTTTCTATTTTTCGTCTTGTCCCGCTATTAACCAGTCTATTGCGCCCTAATCCTATTATAAACCATATTTCTTTAGGCGATGAAAAAAATAGCCGCTAACACGAAGTGATAACGGCAATGTAATCTACATATATTTTTGCCAATAACAAGAAAAGAAAAACCTTTTCCTACATTTATATCATAAAATGATGAATGACTCAACAAATGAAAACGCTGTTATATTAGTTATTACGTTTTGCAATCAAATCACAAATAGATAGTAAATATTCATCTTGTAATTGCAAGGAACTAATCGCACCTTTTGCTTCTGCAATTGTTTCTTCTAAAATATCCTTTGCTCTATCTACAGTAAACAACGTTGTATATGTGCTCTTTTCATTAGAAAGATCGCTACCAATCGGTTTTCCAATCTCTTCTTCAGTTCCTTCGACATCTAAAATATCATCTCGAATTTGGAAAGCTAGACCGATATATTTGGCAAACGTAAGCAACTTTTCTTCTTGCTCTTCTGTCGCATCAGAAAGTATCGCACCCGCAAGTACAGCAAATTCAAGCAGTTTTCCGGTCTTATGTTTATGGATGTACTCCAATTCATCAATCGTAAGGCGTTTCCCTTCCGCTTCCATATCTGCCACTTGTCCGCCGACCATTCCTTCTGGTCCTGCTGCTTTTGCGAGTTCAAGTACAAGTCTTACTTTTTTTTCAGCAGAAATTTCTTTTTGCTCATATGCCATAATAACTTGAAAAGCATATGTCAATAAGCCATCTCCTGCTAAAACTGCCATCGCTTCACCAAATACTTTGTGATTTGTGGGCTTTCCTCTTCTTAAATCATCATCATCCATACAAGGTAAATCATCATGAACTAACGAATATGTATGAATCATTTCAAGAGCACAAGCTGCACCTACTCCAAGATTTCTTTCTTTCCCAAACGCTTGTAATGTTGCAAACAAAAGTAACGGGCGGAGACGTTTTCCACCCGCTTCCAAAGAATATGCCATCGCTTCACGAAGTACATTTGGACATTGTAATTCATTTGCATAGCTTACAAGTTTTTCTTCTACGAAAGTTTTACTTTCTTTCAAAAAAGTATCAAAAGCAATCGTCACTATGCTTCATCTCCTAAAGCAGTAAACGGTTCAAGCTCTCCATCTTCCCCAAGAATAACTGCCATTTGTTCTTGTACATTCTTCAGCTTCTCATCACAAAGCTTAGATAATTCCATACCTTCTTTAAAATAAGAAATCGCTTCTTCTAAAGGTACGTCACCTTGTTCTAGCTTAGAAACAAGATGCTCAAGTTGCGAAATTGCCTCTTCAAAGCTTAATTTATTTTCCATTATTCAATTCACGCTCCTCTATGCCTGATACGCTACAATCTAGTATTCCATCTTGTAATTGAACTGAAACAGCATCTCCAAGGCTTACATCTTTCACACTTTTTAACACTTGCTTCTCTTCATCATATACAAGCCCGTACCCTCTCATCATTACTTTAAGCGGACTTAACGCTTCAAGTTTTTGAGCAGCTCTTACAAAGGCAAATTCTTTCGTTTGAAGTAACGTTTGCATTTCACGTTGTAATTGCTTTTGCAACGTTTCAACAGCTACCTTCGTTTGCATAATTTTTTGAGATGGGTGGTGCTTCTCTAAATAAAATGAAAGTTGCTTTAACTGATTCACCTTTTTATCAATATAGCGCTCTTTCGCTAAAACAAGCTGTTCTAGCGCTCTATCTAATTGCTCTTCCTTTTGCTCATATACTTGTCTTGGATAACGGAACGCATACGATTTTTGCAACACTTGTAGTTTTTCTTCTTTTTTATGTACTAACTCTCTCATTGCTCTTTGCAATCTCAGAGTTCTTTGTAATACCTTTTCTTGTAACTCTATAATGTTAGGTGCTGCCAGCTCAGCTGCTGCAGTCGGTGTTGGCGCGCGTAAATCTGCAACAAAATCTGCGATTGTAAAATCCGTTTCATGGCCTACTGCCGAAATAATAGGAATTTCACTCTTAAAGATTGCTCTTGCAACCATTTCCTCATTGAAAGCCCATAATTCCTCAATAGAACCTCCACCACGACCAACGATTAGTACATCTATCTCTCCCATTTCATTCGCTGTACGAATCGCTTGTACAATCGAGGGAGCCGCTGACTCCCCTTGTACAAGTACCGGAAATACAATAACATTCCCAATTGGATAACGACGTTTAATCGTTGTTATAATATCACGAATCGCTGCTCCTGTTGGCGACGTAATCACACCTATTGTTTTAGCGTAAGGAGGAATCGCTTTTTTATAAACTTGAGAAAAAAGTCCTTCTTCTTCTAAACGAACTTTTAACTGTTCGTACGCTAAATGTAAATTCCCGACTCCGTCAGGCTGCATGTCTTGAATATAAATTTGATAAGAACCACTCGCCTCGTAAACAGAGATTTTCCCTTTCACGAGTACCTTCATCCCATTTTCAGGTTTGAATTTAATATTACGATTATGGCCCGCAAACATAACCGCTGCGATTCTTGCATTTTCATCTTTCAATGTAAAATACATGTGGCCACGGCTATGATTTTTAAAGTTGGAAATTTCACCTTTTAACCAAACAGACTGCAAATGCGGATCATATTCTATTTTTGTTTTTATATAGCGTGTTAACGCTGTAACGGTTAAATATTGCTTCTCCATTTCTCTCTCCTCATAGCCGACTCAAATTATTTACAAACGACACCTGCACGTTTGGCAGATTCAACAGTATTATGAAGAAGCATTGTGATTGTCATTGGACCAACACCCTTTGGCACAGGTGTAATGTAACCCGCAACATCTAACACGTTGTCAAAGTCAACATCACCACAAAGTTTTCCTGTTTCTAAACGGTTAACACCAACGTCAATTACAACCGCTCCTTCTTTAATATAATCCGCTGTTATCATTTTAGGTCGTCCAACAGCTACGATTAAAATATCAGCTAACTTCGATAACTCTTTCATATTTTGCGTCTTAGAATGACAATATGTTACAGTGGCATTTTCATTTAAAAACAATTGTCCCACTGGTTTACCGACAATATTACTTCTTCCAATTACTACTACATGTTTTCCAGAAATATCAAGATTTGTTTCTTTTACTAATTCTACAATACCATGCGGTGTACATGGAAGGAATGTATCTTGTCCCGTCATCATACGTCCCACGCTGATTGGGTGAAATCCGTCTACATCCTTTTCTGGTGAAATTCTTTCAATGATAGCTTTTTCTTCAATATGTTTTGGTAAAGGTAATTGCACTAATATGCCATTAATACGGTCATCGCCATTTAAGCGATCGATTTCAGCAAGCAAACGTTCCTCAGTAATTGTTTCAGGAAGTTCAATTAGCTCTGAGTAAATCCCTACTTGTTCACAGCCTTTTTCTTTTCCTTTCACATAAGAACGAGATGCTGGATCTTCTCCAACTAAAATAACTGCTAATCCTGGTACAATACCTTGCTCTTTCAACTTCACAACTTCTTCTGTTAATTGTGCTCGTTTTTTCTCCGCAACTTCATTTCCTTTGATGATTACTGCTACCATTTTAAGATTCCCCCTTAAAGAATTTACAGTGTATCTTTTATATTAGATAAAACGCCGTTAATAAAACGACGAGATTCCTCATCCCCAAATGTTTTTGCAATTTCAATTGCTTCGTTAATTGTTACGTTGTGTGGAATTTCTTCCATGTACTTCATTTCATACACAGCTACACGTAAAATACTGCGATCAACAATACTAATACGCTCAAGCTTCCACTTTTTTAAGTTTTGACGAATCGCTTCATCGATTGCTTCTTTATTTTCTACAAAACCTACTACAAGTGACTCTAGAAACTCATTTGTTTCTTCGCCTTCATCCAGCGTGTTTTCCACTGCTACTTTCGGTTCTAATTCACCTGTAATATCCATTTGGTATAATGCTTGCATTGCTCTTTCTCTAGCCGTCCTACGTTTCATTGTAACTCTCCTTTATGCTTCAAGTCTTTCCTTATACTTTGTTATATTATTATAATTTATAAGCCGTCAATTCACTTACTCTTACAGTTTTCATTGATTTTCCAACCTTATAATACAATGATAATAACACAATTTATCGTTTCACACACGGGTTACAAGGCTGAAAAATAATAAAAAGATTAACTTCAAGTTCCATATCTTATCACAATGTACGTTTTTTGGAAAAACGACACATTTTCTTGTTTATTTCTTATTTTTTGAAATAGTATAATAATTAGAGGGTTGTAATTTGTGAAGAAATGAAACGATAAAAAAGATGCCTATGTTACTAGGCACCTTTTCATTCTTACACTGGTTCGATTTCTGTTTTTTGTGTTTCGAATGTTACGCCAACGATGTGAACATTCACTTCTTTTGGCTCAAGTCCTGTCATTGTAAAGAGTGCTTGGCGAATATTGTCTTGAATCTTTTGTGCAACAACTGGAATTGCTACACCAAAATACATTACAACATAAAGGTCAACGATAATATCTTCGTTTGCTAATTCAACCTTTACACCTTTACCATGATTTTTCTTACCTAACTTCTCAACAACATCTGTAGCAAAATTACCGCGCATTGCCGCTACACCTTCTACTTCAGCAGCTGCAATACCTGCAATTACTTCAATTACTTCTGGTGCAATTTCTACTTTACCAAGAGTTGTATCTTGACCCATATCTAACATATGTTCAGCCATGAAAAAAACCTCCTTTAATGTATCACTGCGTCACAAGTTCATGCTCTTCCAAAAATTTCGTATTAAACTCACCTTTTACAAAATCAGGATGATCTAGCAATTGCAAATGGAACGGGATTGTTGTATGTACGCCTTCAATGACAAATTCACTAAGTGCGCGCTTCATTTTTGCAATTGCCTCTTCACGTGTTTTTCCGTGAACAATTAATTTAGCAACCATCGAATCATAGAAAGGTGGGATTGAATATCCCGGATATACAGCTGAATCGACGCGAATACCAAATCCTCCTGGTGGTAAGTACATTTCTACTTTACCTGGAGATGGCATAAATTTTTTGGCAGGGTTTTCCGCATTAATTCGACATTCAATTGCCCAACCATTAAATTGTACTTCTTCTTGCTGTAACGATAACTTTTCTCCTGAAGCAACAAGAATTTGCTCTTTAATTAAGTCCATTCCCGTTACCATTTCAGTAACCGGATGCTCAACCTGAATTCTCGTATTCATCTCCATGAAATAAAAGGTTTTCGTTTTATATTCATAAATAAACTCAACCGTACCAGCACCTGTATAATCAACCGCTACCGCCGCTTTAACTGCCGCTTCACCCATCTGCTTGCGAATATCTTCATCAAGTGCAGGTGATGGACTTTCTTCTAGTAGTTTTTGCAAACGGCGCTGAATTGTACAATCACGCTCTCCTAAATGAATGGCATTTCCGTGTGTATCTGCCATTATTTGAATCTCAACATGGCGGAAATCTTCAACGTACTTTTCTAAGTATACACCAGGGTTCCCAAAAGCGGTACTAGCTTCTTGCTGTGTAATTTGAATTCCTTTTATAAGCTCTTCTTCATGGCGTGCAACACGAATACCTTTTCCACCGCCACCTGCAGTCGCTTTAATAATAACTGGATATCCAATTTGATTAGCAAGCTCGATCGCTTCTTCGGTATTTTTAATAATCCCTTGTGAACCTGGTACAATCGGAACCCCTGCTTCTTTCATTGTATCACGAGCAACGTCTTTTGTGCCCATCTTTGAAATAGCTTCTGGACTTGGACCGATAAAAATCAAGTTACATTCACGGCATAATTCTGCGAAATCTGCATTCTCTGCTAAAAATCCGTATCCCGGATGAATAGCATCGCAGCCTGTTAACTTCGCAACGCTAATAATGTTCGTCAAATTTAAATAGCTTTCTTTCGAAATCGTTGGTCCTACACAATACGCCTCGTCTGCAATCTGTACGTGAAGTGACTCTTTATCTGCTTCTGAATAAATTGCAACTGTTTCAATATCCATTTCTTTACAAGCACGAATAATTCGTACAGCAATTTCCCCACGATTGGCTATTAATACTTTTTTTATCATCACAAAGACTCCCTTATTACGCTTTTACAAGAAATAGCGGTTGTCCATACTCAACAAGCTGTCCGTTATTAACAAGAATTTCAACAATTTCGCCCTCTACATCAGCATCAATTTCGTTAAATAACTTCATAGCCTCGACAATACACACGATAGAATCTTTCGATACTCTATCCCCAACACTTACATATGGAGGTGTATCTGGCGAAGAAGAAGAATAGAATGTACCTACCATCGGTGATGTGATTTTATGTAGGTTTTCATTTTGAACAGCCTTCTTCTCTTCTTGTTTTGGCGCTTCTGCTTGTGCTGCTGCTACTTTCGTTTCAACTTCAACAGGCGCTACTGGTTGCATAGCTTGTTTTGCTGCAGGTGCTTGCACAGCAACAACTTCATTACCACGCTTTTTCATTTTGATTGTTGTACCGTCTTTTTTGTATTCAAATTCATCAATATTAGAGCTATCAATTAATTTAATTAATTCGCGAACTTCTTGAATTTTAAACATGTAAAATCCACTCCCATACTCTTGTTTGTCCCGTTTTTACAGATTCTCGTCACGAAAACTAGATTGACTGTAAAAATACGATGTATTCTATTAGAAAATATATTTCATTAACTAATAGAAATATTTACTATTTCCATCTTACGATAAATTTTTTAAACATTCCAATTTATATTTCTTTATAATAAATCGAAACTCCTGTAAAAATATTATTCCAATAAAAATTTAATACCTAGTAATAATACCAAGTTTCACACGAAATTGGCAAGACCACTTCTTAAAAAACATTCACTACTTTTTCAAAACGTTACACAGCAAACATGCCATTCCCTCTTCACTCTTCACCACACCTATAGTCAATAACATATTTTTACCAAATATTTTTTTTGTTTACACACCGTTCATCATTCCTTCATATAAGAATAGTATGTTCAAAGTGTAGAAAATATATTGTGTCGAGGTGTGGAAATATGATATGGCTCATTCTCTTTTTACCTGCTGTAATCGTTTGGGCATGCGTTCTTTGCATCCACGTCAAATCCGGAAAAAGTAATCATCAGTACCATGAACCATTAATCTTTTACTCACAACGTGTTTCTCCATTCCGAGCTGAACATAGTAAAAATAATTACAAAGACGCAATAGAAAAAAGCTATCGAAAATGATAGCTTTTTTCTATTCACACGTACTTACATACTCTTTTTACTATTTGCATACCCTTTGCTTAGTAAAAGATAATAATCCGTAGGGAAATCCCTACGGATTAAGGTTTCACTTATTTCGCTGGTGGATCAAATTTCACACCTACATCTTTTGATCCGCCTTCACTTCTTACAAGTTGAATAATTTTATTTGCTTCTTTCTGTGAATGTTTTGCCGCTTTAACCGTTACTCTAATATCAGTACCATCAGCTCTTACAAGAGCATCTGGATATCCTCCTTGAGATTTAATTACTGTCTCAAGTAATTCTTGCTTCGTTTCCATTGTCGTAATGGCATCAAAATTTTCTTTCGCTTTATTCTTTTCTGTTGCTGAAGCTTTTGTTGAACTCATCACTTCTTGTAATTTTGCTTTTTGTTCACTTCGCTGATCTTCCATTTGCATACGTAAAGCTGTGAAATTCTCATCACTTGATTGAACTGATACATTGCCCTCTTTTTTACTTGTTTCTTTTTTTGCATTTTCTTTTTTGTCTGTTTCTTTATTTGTTGTTTCTTTGCTTGTATTTTCTTTTTTCGGAGTTTCTTTAGGCGCTTCGTTTGTTACTGCTTTATCAGTACCTTGTTTTTCTTGTCCAATCTTTTCACCTGTTGCTGGCGATGCTGTATTCATTTTGTCAGGAGTTGTCACGTAATACACAGATAGTACAACAACTAAACTTAACATCGTTAATAACCAAACTGTTTGTTTTTTTAACACTTTATTTCCTCCCTATCAATTTTTCGGTGAAACTGAAACGCGATGGGCCGGTACATCTAGCAGCCTTATCACAGCTTCTTTTACCATTGCTTTAACTTGTATATTATCCACTCCCTTTGCTACGACAAGAACACCACGTACTTTCGGCTTCTCTGTTCGTAAAACAACAGGAGTTTCTTTATCCCCTTCACGTATAATGACAGTCTTTTCATCAAGAGACTCGTCCTCTACTTCTCTCTTACCGCCTGTTTTATCTGTTTCACCTGTTGTTTGTGAGCGTTTCACTGTATTTTTTTCTAAAATTTTTTCTTCAGATGAATCTAAATTCACTTTAATCGTTACGTCTTTTACTCCTGCTATTTCTTCTAAAGCAGTTTTTAATTCTTGTTCATACGCTTTTTCATATTTTTCTACATTTGACATACTATCATTACTTTTTTGTCCGAAAGTTGGTACGTCTTTTTCTTGGTTTTGAGTTTTTTGTTCTTTAAATACAGGTACTTCTTCTTTTTTACTTGAAAAGAGACTACTAGAAAACATAAGCAAAATTCCAAGTATGAGTAGGACAAGTAAAAACTTAGGTGTTACCTTTTTACCCTTCTCGTTGCTTTCTTTTTGATTCCCATTCAATAAGTTTCGAAAAAATGAGAACTTCGAATTTTTATCTTTATTGTCCATTTACTCTACCTGTCCTCCCTTCCATTTGAACTTGGATTTGTTTACCCTCTAGTTGCCACCTGCTTGAAAAGAAATCTTTCATTTCTACATTCGTTTCTTCCACTTTTTTTGGAGGCTCTTTCGTGTTAATTTCAATTGGCTTTACTGTTTCGATTGCATCATTTTTACTACGTTCTTTTTCTTTCAACGTCACAACAACAGATTGAATATCTTTCGCTGACTTTACTTCTTCTATATTTTCCGCTGCGACTATTTGTATTTCAGAGACAGCCATACCATACTTTTTCTCAAACTCTTTTCCTACTTCTTTTTTCATTTTGGTAGCCATCTCTTCTAAACTATATGCACGTGTTAGAGCTTGTATTTCTTTTTTCTTCGAATCTATTGAATTTTTTACAGATCCTTCTGCTACGTACTTTTCTTCATTAAAATTTGCAATTACTTCATTTACATCTGTCTGCAATAGTTTAAAAAGGGGTGTTAAAATTAATACGACTAACAAAAGACTTACAACAAATTTAACGTATTTTTGCAAATTCGAATTTGGAAGAATAAGATGAAGCATTGTCGCTAAGAGCAAAAAAACGATAATATTTCTGATCCACTCTGTAACAAATTGCATACTCTTCACCTCCTACCGCATCATAAGTGTAATATTCCCCGCAGCAATAATAATTGTAATACTTAAAAAGAACATAAATGATACGATAGCTAAGCAAGCAAATACGTAAATGATGCTTCTTCCAATAATGTCTAAACATTGAATAATTGCTCCGCCGCCAACCGGTTGTAATACTGCTGCTGCGAATTTATAAATAAATGCAATACAGAAAATTTGAATCGCAGGAAAAGCAACAATTAAGCATAAAATGACGAGCCCAATAATTCCGACTGTGTTTTTCAATAATCCTGATGCGCTAATAACAGTATCTGCCGCTTCCGTAAACATCCTTCCAACTACTGGAATGAAGTTTCCTGTTACAAATTTAGCAGTTTTCACAGCTATGCCATCAGCAACGGCTGTCGCTGTTCCTTGTACAGATAATACCCCTAAAAAAATCGTTAAGAAGATACCGATAATCCCAACGCTAACGTTTTGCAGAAGCTTGGACAATTTTGTAACTTTATATTGATCACTCATTGTACTTACAATACTTAATATCGTTGCCAGTAATAAAAGCGGTAGAACGATATAATTCATAAGAAGCCCGCTTGTATTCATTAAGAAAATGATAATCGGATGAAAGAAAGATACAGATACAACCCCGCCACCAGTCGCTATAAGCGCCAATAAAATTGGCAATAGCGCTAATATGAAATCTACCATTGTTTGTATCGTTTCTCTTGCATATGTCATAACGACATAAAAACTATTTAAAGCAAAAATAATAAGTACCATATATACAACAGCATCAGCAATTTTACTTACACTACTTTTTGAAAAAGCGGATTGCAGTGATTGCAACAATGCACTAAAGATTGTGAGCATAATGAGTGTGCCAAGCAGTTTTCCATTAGCTGCAAGCTCATGAAATAAATATTTTAATAACCCTATCATCCACTCTTTTAGAGAGAATTCTTTTTCTCCCTTTACAAACTCCATAAAACTCCCTTTTTGACTCTCTGGCAAATAGCCACCATATTTTGTAACAAGCCCGTCCCAAAATTGCTTCACATCTTCAATTCCGAGCTTATCCAATTGTTGATCAACGACGTTTGTTTCTACAGGAGAAGCTTGTACAACAACCGGTAAAGAAAAGAAAAGGAAGCAAGCAAATAGCAGCTTAGCTCCAAACCTCCTCAACATTCACTCCCCCTTATCCCGTCGGTAAAAATCCGAGAATAGTTTCAATTACAACCGTCAAAATAGGAATTGCCATAACGAGAATTAAGATTTTCCCAGCAAGTTCAATTTTCGAAGCGATGGCACCTTGACCAGCATCTTTTGTAATTTGAGCTCCAAACTCGGCAATATAAGCAATTCCAATAATTTTTAGTAACGTTTCCACGTAGACGTTGCTAACTTTCGCTTCACTCGCTACTCTCTCAATCATTTGTAAAATAGAATGAATTTGATCGATTAAAATAAGAAACATCACGCTACCTACGAACACAATAAATAAAGATGTAATACTAGATTTATGCTGGTTCAAAACAGCAGCTAAAAACGTAGCAACGAGGCCTAATCCGACAATTTGTATAATTTCGATTCGAACCGCCTCCTTTACTGGAAGAGAAAGACACTTTTAATCTTGTCGAATAGCGTATTAATTAAAAATGCAACATGAAATAAAATGACGACAAAACCGACAAGGATAACCCAATTTGCAATATCCTCACGCTTCAATTCTTTTAGTACAGTATGAATGAAAGCTAAAACAATGCCGATTCCGGCGATTTGAAATATTAATCCAACATCAATGGACATCGCCTTTCTCCCCCCTATAGCAGTAAAATTACAATAAGTAGCCCTGCTAGTACCCCTAAGCTCTTAATCATTTTTTCGTATTGCAGTTGTAAAGCTTTCGCTTCCTCTTCTTCTCTCTCCAAATGTGTAATACATAAGCGAATATGTTTTTGTTGTGATTCACGATCATGTTGCCCGAGCGTTTCACCAAATTGCTGCAGTATTTCATACTCGGTTTGTTGAAAAGCCGTCAACTTCCAATTCTCTTTCAAACTATCTATCCAAGCTTCCCTTACTGTTTGTTCTCCACTTTCTAGTTTTTTAGCGAAACTTTGAAATATCCAATTTAATGGCTTTGGCATTTGTTTAACTAATCGCTCGGCAGCCTCAGATAAAGGTGTGTGTCCATACATAATTTCTGCCTCTAATGATTGAAGTGCTGATTTTAATAACCTAAGTTGCCTCGGTCTCTCACTGTATCTTTTAGCGTACGAAAACCCGAAAAAGGTGCTGACCGCAACGATTAACACTGCACCAAATATTTTCACCATACGCCCTCAGCCTTTCTATTTGATAACACTGGTTTTCCATATTTATCTTTCACCTGCATAACCGTTCCTGGACCCCTCGCTTTTGACAACTCCACAAACCTATCAAATATACCAAGCTCTAGCACTGCCTTGAGCGATGGACGTCTCACAACATCCTCATAGGAAAATCCGTGTGCGCTTATAAAAAGCTGGACACCTGCATGCACTGCCTCCATAATTGCTTCACTATCTTCTTTACGGCCAATTTCATCTACGATCAAAATATCAGGACTCATAGAACGAATCATCATCATCATTCCTTCTGCCTTTGGACATGCGTCTAACACATCGACTCGGGTACCAAAATCATATTGCGGGATCCCTTTCACACAACCAGCAATTTCTGACCGTTCATCAACGATCCCCACTTTACAGGAAGGAATTTCCGAAGCACTTACCCCTTGACTCATGCAACGTGCTACATCTCTTAAAAGTGTCGTTTTACCCGTTTGGGGAGGGCCAATTACCATCGTGTTTAACCACCTTTTTTCATACAAATATGGCAAAAGCGGTTCAGCAATCCCTATTTTTTGACGAGCAATACGAATATTAAAGGAAGAGACATCACGAATCATTTTCACTGCGCTTTTTTCTGTAATAACTTTTCCTGCTAACCCGATTCTATGCCCCCCGCGAAGCGTCACATACCCACGTTTTAATTCCTCTTCCATCGTATAAATTGAGAATTGACTTAACTTATTCAATAAGTAAATAGCATCCTCTGCAGTAGTGATATAGTCATAAAAAAACACCTTTCCGTGTGCAATACACTCTAGCGGCCTTCCAATTCGAACACGAATTTCCTCTAAAGCATCGTATTGCTTACATTCTTCAATTAAGTACTTCATCGTTTTTGGTAAAACTTCTAATACCTCTTTCATCGGCTTCTCCCCACTATACTCGACTTACTATTTCAGTAATGCGATAAAAATACAGCAAATTCCAAGCGCTAGAAAAAAGAGCTTCAAGAAAGAAATTTCACTTGCTACACTCGCTATCCCAATTGTCATTGTTAAAATTAATACGGTAGGTCCAACAAACGCCAACATACCATTTATAAACAACGCTTTCTTCGCATCATTCACATAAAGCATAAGCAAAGCAGCAAATATCTCCGCACTACCTGAAAATAATCGAAGTGCCCCCATAACAAGCACGGATGTTTCCATTGCCGCTAGCCACTGTTTCATTCTTCCACCTTCTCCCGTAACAGTTACTAACTTCGTATTCTAAAAAAGAATATATTTGTACAACCATATGCAGAGGTTGTCTATTTCAGAAGTAAAAACATAATTTTTCTCTAAATTCCGAATTACAATCTGAATATTCATATTATTTCATGGTATATTATGGTATATTTAGTTTAAAAGAGGTTTAAACCATGCAGCACGTCACTTTATTACCACTAGATTTATGCTATACAAATGTGATTTTCGAGCTATCAAGTGATCCACATATAAAAAATGCATTGGGGATAACGGTAGAAAACATCGAAGACACGAAAACATTTCTTCTTTTCGCAATAGACGAAGAGCGTCAAAAGAAATCCTTATCGAGAATGATTGTGAATGAAGAAAATGAAATAATTGGCCTCACCACACTTAAACATATTAATAATGAGAAAAAGCAATCTCACATTGGTAGTTGGCTCGGCTATCCGTACTGGGGAAAAGGCTATAACGAGGCTGCTAAAAAAGAAATCTTTAAAATCGCCTTTTTAGACTTACAACTTTCCTACGTATTTGCTGGTGCTAAAACGAATAATATCCGCTCTTTAAAAGCACAAGAAAAACTACCTTATATTTCATTGCATGTGGAAAACAAGTTTCCAGACGAACACGCTGCACTAGAGAAAGAAGTAAAGTCACCTTGCTCTCTGCATGTCGTGTCACGTGAAAATTTTTTAAACTGGTTGAAATTACAGAATGAGGGGGAAAAATATGAAGGCATTGAAAGTTAGTTTAACCGTTGTAGTAGAATTAGCTCTTATTTATCTTTTTTCATTATTGGTCGGTTGGTCATTTATAGAGACCTTTTTCCTTGGTAGTTTAGCAATATTTGCAATTATGTGGTTAATTATTATGAGTAACCATAGAAATAACATTACAGATCACGCAATAAGTAAAACATTAACTGGCGTTGAGACTGGCGAAATAAAACCATTTCAAATTGTTTTGACTCCATCTATTATGGGTACTCTTTCACTTGTTTTAGTCAGTTTTATAATAACAGCTATTTACTATCTACCCTATTTCCTATAAAAAAAGCACTCGTGAATTATCACAAGTGCTTTTCTACTATGCACGAGAAACGTATTTACCTTCACCAGTGTTGATGATAAGCATTTCGCCTTCGTTAATGAAGATTGGTACTTGTACAACAAGACCAGTTTCTAATGTAGCTGGTTTTGTTACGTTAGAAGCAGTATCACCTTTAATACCAGGCTCTGTTTCTGTAACTTGTAATTCAACTGTGTTTGGAAGTTCAACACCAAGTACTTCGCCTTGGTAAGTCATGATTGCTACTTCCATGTTTTCTTTTAGGAATTTAAGCTCGCGCTCGATTTGTTTTTCACCAAGTTCGATTTGCTCATAAGTTCCGTTATCCATAAATACGTGAGCCTCACCGCTTGCGTATAAGTATTGCATACGACGGTTTTCGATGTGTGCTTTTTCTACTTTCTCACCTGCACGGAATGTTTTCTCTTGAACAGAACCTGTGCGAAGATTACGTAGTTTAGAACGAACGAATGCAGCACCTTTACCTGGCTTTACGTGTTGGAAATCAAGTACTTGCCAAAGGGCATTGTCCACTGAAATTGTTAAACCTGTACGAAAATCGTTTACTGAAATCATGTAAAAAAATCCTCCTGTGTATTACAAAATAATAAGTTCTTTTGGTGATTTCGTAATTACTTCATTACCTTCACTTGTCACAATGATATCATCTTCAATACGTACGCCGCCAATACCTGGAATATAAATACCTGGTTCTACTGTTACAGCCATACCTGGTTCAAGTACTGTATGAGAACGGAACGCTAAACCTGGTGCTTCATGGATTTCAAGACCTATTCCATGACCAGTAGAGTGTCCAAAGTATTCACCATATCCTTTTTCCGTTATGTAGTCACGCGTTAGCGCATCAGCCTCGCGACCTGTTAAACCAGCTTTAATACCGTTCACACCACGTAGTTGTGCTTCTAAAACGATATTATAAATTTCTTTTAATTTATCAGATGGTTCACCGACTGCAATCGTACGAGTAATATCAGAGCAATATCCTTTGTAATAAGCGCCGAAGTCTAATGTAACGAAATCTCCTGTTTCTATCACTTTTTCAGATGCCACGCCGTGCGGTAATGCCGAACGAAGACCTGAAGCAACGATAATATCAAACGAAGAAGATGTTGCTCCTTGTTTTCTCATGAAAAATTCAAGTTCATTTGACACTTCAATTTCAGATACTCCCGGGCGAATGAATGATAGAATATGCTCAAAGGCAGCATCTGCAATCTGTGCAGCTTCCTTTAATATCTTAATCTCTGAATCAGTCTTTATCAAGCGTAACTTTTCTACAAGTCCAGAAGTCGGGATAAATTCAGCATCAATCGCTTCCTTATGCACTGAATAAGAACTATATGTAAGAGTATCTTGCTCAAAACCAAGCTTTTGAATTCCAAGCTCTTTCACTTGCTTTGCCACTTCATCAATGATCAATCCTGCGTGCTGTACAACCTCATATCCAACCGCTTGTTTACTTGCCTGCTCGACGTAACGGAAATCTGTAATAAATTGAGCACGATCTTTTGAAATAAGAACAACGCCTGCTGTTCCTGTGAAGTTAGCCATATATCTACGACTATGTTCATTTGTTAACAAAATACCGTCAATACCAGCCTCATCAAATGCACTTCGTAATCTTTCAATTTTCTCCATTACTTTATGCCTCCCTCAATTTCTCCATTAATGCAAATAACGCTAACTTATAGCCATAAAAACCAAATCCTACAATTTGACCTGCACAAACAGCTGCCGTCACAGATTCATGACGGAACGATTCACGCTGATGAATGTTAGAAATATGTACTTCAATAACAGGAATCGAAATGCTCGCAATGGCATCACGAATCGCATAGCTATAATGCGTAAATGCTCCCGGATTTAAAATGATCCCTTCATATATATCTTCCGCTTCATGAATAATGTCGATAATGGCACCTTCATGATTCGATTGGAAACATTCTAACTCCACTCCCATTGTTTCTGCTTCTTGCTTCATATCTGCTTCAAGTGTCGTTAGCGTGCCCTTTCCATATACATTTACCTCACGAACACCGAGGCGATTTAGGTTAGGACCGTTTACGAGGAGTAACTTTTTCATATTCTTAAAACTCCTTAATATTAAATATCTATACAATATTTTAACATAGGAGTTACTTATTTGAATAGTTCGTCTTCTCTTACCCTTCTTGTTCTGCTTTATTGCTATTTACTGCGTAAGAAACAGAATATGCTATAAACACACCATACAATATAAAAATACATATTGTCGTCACAATTGTCTCTTTTGGTAAATGGAGCGCACTTTTAATAACAGGAGCCATTAAACCCATCCCCAAAAACAGTAGTGCCCACCAAAATAGCCCATAAATAATTCCCGCTATAATCCCTTCAAACTTTGCAAAAAATGCTTTATACAAAAAGGCAATTAAAATTGAAAGAAGTCCCATACACACTATTCCGAACACATTGCCCCATACACCCTCTTTCCAACTTCCAAACGCAAATGGTAAAAGGAAATAATTCGGGCCCGCCTCCGTGAATGAAAATATATGAAGGAAATACCATATCCCGCCCCAAAAGATTCCACCAAACAAACCAATCTGCACAAAATTCCTTGTTCCTAATTGTTCTTGACTCACATCGACACCTCCGCTCAATAGTATGCCCGAAACTATTTTGAAGCATGTTTAAATCCTGCGAAATTTGTCTATAAAAAGAATAAGAAATGTCCGACTCTCATAACATTTTCCCTTGTCATCTACTTGTATTTGCCGATAAAATAAAGGAAACTCGGTGATTGTCTTATTTCAAAACGACAGAACCCAGTATGACAATTGCCTCTTTTTCTACATAAGAGAGAAACAAATACAGGTTGGTGTTAACATGGCAGAAGAGTCAAAACAAATATATGGCGGGCAAGCGGTCATAGAAGGAGTTATGTTTGGCGGTAGAGAATATACTGTTACAGCGGTTCGTCGTAAAGATAAATCGATTGAATTTTATCGATTACCACGCGTTCGTAATAAAGTACTATCTACCCTAAAAAAAATTCCATTTTTACGAGGGATTGCCGCTATTGTGGATGCAAGTGCGAATGGAGCAAAACATTTAAACTTCGCTTCAGAACGATTTGACGTCCACCCAGAAGATGATGAACAAATTGCAAATAAAAAAGAAGAACAATCAAAATTAACGATGGTATTAGGAGTTGCAGCTGTTGGCGTTTTATCTTTTATATTCGGTAAAGTCATTTTCACAGCAGTTCCTGCACTATTAGCTGAATTAACAAGACCGATTTTCCCGTCTCATACTGGGCAAATCATTGTCGAAAGTGTCATTAAGCTCATGCTATTATTGAGCTATATATACTTTATTTCTTTAACCCCACTTATTAAGCGGGTATTTCAGTATCACGGTGCAGAGCATAAGGTAATCAATGCTTACGAGAATAACCTTCCTCTGACTGTAGAAAACGTTCAAAAGCAAACTCGTCTCCATTATAGATGTGGCAGTAGCTTTATTATATTTACAGTCATTATTGGAATGTTCGTTTATTTCCTAGTCCCTACAGATCCTCTTTGGGCACGAGTTATAAACCGAATTTTATTAATTCCAGTTGTACTTGGTATTTCTTTTGAAGTATTACAATTTACAAATCGATTACGAGATATTCCCGTATTACGCGTACTTGGATATCCTGGATTATGGCTACAACTATTAACAACGAAAGAACCAACAGATGATCAAGTGGAAGTAGCAATTGCATCGTTTGAAGAATTATTACGTTTAGAGAACAAACAATAATTATTTAAAAATGGTGTTCAACTCCTTTCCTCATCGTTAATATACTAATTTTAATATACGTTTTTAGGAGGTGTCCCTTATGAACGGTCGTTCGTTTACTTTCGCTATATTTGTGCTTATTATCGGATTGGCAATATTCGGCCTTGTTTCATCTGTTATTACAAATCCCATGGGTGTATTAAGAAATATCGGGTACATGTTACTTGTTGTTGGTATCTTTTACTTGCTATACAAGATGTTTACAAATTCCAGTGGTTCTGCAAATTCACAAAGCTCATATAAGCGTGCGGCAAAACAATCGAACCGCAAACATGGGAAACAAAATGTAGCACCCCTAGGCAATTCTTTCTTTAAGTCAACTACTTCTAATGACAAAAGTAAAAAAGGGAATTCTTCCACTTTGAAACGAAAAAGAAAACAGTCTCATTTAACTGTCATTGAAGGCAAAAAAAGCAAAAAGAAAGACCGTGCTTCCTTTTAGGAAATACGGTCTTTTTTTATACTTTGAAGCACTTCTTTTAAACTTTTCTCTCTCATACTTTCAATTCGAAGATGATGATTTTCAAATGGTAAATTCCGTGTCACATCATTAGGTACCACAACGCACGTTAATCCCGCTGCAACTGCTGCTCTCAATCCATTTAATGAATCTTCAAATACAACAGCTTCAGACGGCTTAATTCCTAATTCTTCTATTGCAACTCGATAAAGAGCTGGATCTGGTTTTACCTTCTCAACATCTTCTCTCGTTTTAATTACTTCAAAATATTCTCGAATTTGTAGCTCTTCTAAAAAATGAATAACCCATTCTCTAGAAGAACTAGAAGCTAGTGCGATTTTTAATCCCATTTCTTTCGCTTCTTCTAAATATTCTTTTACCCCGTCACGAGCTTCTGGTATTCTCATTTTCTCTTTATGTAAAGTTGCCACTTTTTCTTTTAATGCACTTTTGTTAAACTTCTCTTTTAATTGATCATTTAAATATGTATAAAGTACCTCATCTGTTGTTCCAATGCATTTCGCAAATTCCTCTAAAGGTAGTTCCCCGCCGTATTCACGAACAGCATCTCTGAAAGAGTGAAACCATATCGTTTCTGTGTCCACAATTAATCCATCAAAATCAAAAATAATTGCTTTCATAATTCTCCCATCCTTTTCGAATTGAAATAAAAAAGGAAACGCCATACGTTCCCCTTAATTACTTTTCTCTTCATTTGCTCTTTGAACACCACGAAGTGTTTCCACTCGGACTGCATCTTGTTCAAAGTATTCCACTAAATCACCAATGCGATCAATTGCTTCCCAACTTAAATGATGTTCAATTCCTTCTACATCATTGTAAATTTTACTTTCATCCACACCGATAATACGCATAAATTGCTCTAGCAAGTCATGACGATATACGAGACGTTCTCCGATTTTTTTACCTTTTGTTGTTAATACAAGCCCTCTATATTTTTCATAAATTAGATATTCATCTTTGTCTAATTTTTGCACCATTTTTGTTACAGAGGATGGATGTACACTAAGCGCTTCAGCAATATCAGATACGCGGGCGTAACCCTTTTCATCAATCAACAAATAAATTTGTTCAATATAATCTTCCATACTAGGGGTAGGCATCGGTTTCCTCCATCCAAGTTCATTTTGCTTATTCCGTACGAAGCAATCAATAAAATGATACACCAGAAAGAATAACGTGACAAGTTGAAAACGAGCCTAAATATATAAAACAAAAAAGAATCTGTATTTGCATACAGACTCCCCTTAAGTAAAATATTGTATTTCTGCATTAGGAAAAAACTCATTTCTATAACCTCTTATCGTTTCTTTTAATACTGCTGCATCATCTTTTTTATATACATATTTTCCGATGGTTTCGGAAAACAATGCTGAATCAATTCAAACGTTAAATTTGGTATCGTCATATCTTTGTCGCTCAAATAGTTTACGGTATCCTTCTTCCCATTCTTCATGCATTTAAATTGGCGCAACTATAAAACCAAGTGGATATTCAAGTGCCTTTCGTTCAAAGTAAACGAGCTTTGGCATAAACGGTCTCATATAATTTTCGCCCTCTCGTTAGTATGGGGGACATTAAAGTTTTCCACCCCAGTAACTTGCATTGCAAGTTACTGAATGTTATAATTTGGATACCAGCTACCTTGCAACGCAAGTTACCTGGATAAAAGGTGGTGAAATCATGCACAGCCAAATGTTAAAAGGCGTGCTCGAAGGGTGCATCCTATACATCATTTCACAAGAAGAAGTGTACGGATATGAACTGAGTACAAAATTAAATAAACACGGATTTACATTTGTAAGCGAAGGAAGCATATATCCATTATTGTTACGTATGCAAAAAGAAAAATTGATTGAAGGAACATTAAAAGCTTCCTCACTCGGTCCAAAGCGAAAATATTATCACGTAACCGATAAAGGATTAGAACAGCTTGAAGAATTTAAACAAAGCTGGGGGATGGTTTCAACTACGGTAAATAACTTATTACAGGGGGAGTGATAGGGATGAATGCACAAGACATGATTGAATTGAATAATAAAAAACGTGAGCTTCTAACTTCCGAAAACGAAATTGCTTATGGTGATATGCTAGTATATCTTCGGTTATCTAATGTACCCGAACATCAAGTAGAAGAACTTTTGTTAGAAATATTAGATCATCTTATCGAAGCACAAGTAGAAAATAAAAATGCTTATGACATTTTTGGTGATGACTTACAATCTTATTGTGATGAACTTATATCAGCTTTACCAACCCAAACAAAGTTAGAAAAAACTTCTTTAATTGGATTTTCTGTTAGCTTACTTCTTGCTATACAGTTTGGCATAAATGCAATTATTTCATTTTTTATGTTTCTCTTTGAAAAAAATAATACATTATCAAGTCCGCCTTTTAGCATCCTTGGAACTACTTTGTCTGTTTCAATAATTATACTAGGTATACTATTTATTTTATATTTATTAAAGCGTTACTCCTTTGATCAGAAAATGAATTGGAAAAGAAGAATTCTATTTGGATTCGCATTTGCTACTCCATTTTGTTCCGCTGTATTCTTAAATATTTATTTCCAAAAGCAACCTTATCTCATTTATCATCTAACCTTTTGGCAAAATGCTTTAATCACTATCCTATTTTACGTTTTATATAAATTATTATATAAAAAATCAAATTTTTAACAGCCCTTCAAAAGGCTGTTTTTTCTTCTGTCTAATTTTACAAATTGAAAAATTTCATAAAGAAAATAAGAAAAATGCAAAATAATTAAAGTTAATTGTTGACGTGATGCTTTTATTATCGGTATCATAAATCTTCGTGAGCAATTATTTTTCGTTATACGATTTTTTTATTATTACTGAATTTTTGAGAGGAGAAATTAGATGTCAGTTAAGAAGAAAACGCAAGTACGCACCGGCAAAATGGTACGTGAACTAATGTTAGCAGACGAAGATGTAAATGCTTCGCTAATTATGGTATATAGTGAAAACGGTGTAAACGCAGAAATTAAAATCGAGGGCTTAACGCCGAAATGTAACGAAGAATTATTTTTGAGCGGAAACGTGGATTGGAACAAGAGTGTTATTTATAAAATTGTTGATTTCACTGGAAACGCTGAAGTTGGTAAAGTTACATTAACAGCGATGAACAAAAACAATGTTTCTCTAGAAATTGAACGCGTTATGTGGAGTAAAGAAAATAAAGAAGCTGCCGAGCAAGAAGAAACACAGGTAGAAGCAGCACCGAAAAAAGAAGTAGTTGTAGAAGCTCCAAAAGCAATTACGCCTGCTCCTAAGCCTGTTACGCGTGTGGAAACACCTGCTATGGCACCTAAGCCTACTCCGGTACCGACACCGAAGCCAGTAAGCGTAGAAGCAGCTGTAGAACTAGTTACTCCAGCGCCTGTGAAAAAAGCAGTCCCTACTCCAGTTACAAAGCAAGAGACAGCACCGGTTGCTCCTGCAAAACCGAAGCAGCCTGCTTTGACTGAAACAAATTCAAAACTACAAGAAAATTATGTTAAACTCGTGAAAAAGACAATTGAAGTTTGTCAAGATTACGAGCTTGGCATCGACATAGATGATTCTATTGAAAGCTTAAAAGAAGAACTACAAAGCCAAGGTATTAGCGTTACATTTGACAAAGAAATTATGGACGTTGTAAGTCGCCTTCGTTCTTTACAAGATAAAGGAATCAAAGTAGAAAAAGTACTTAATTTACTATAAAAAAATAAGAGGTGGCTATCGCCACCTCTTATTTTTTATAATTCCACTCATTACTTTCATACTTTTCTTTCGCTAACGTTTGAACTTCATGTAACTGTTCTTCTGTTAATTCATATGGAACAAGTTCTACATCCAATCCTTTTTCAAAGCCAACTTCAAACGCTTTAATTAACTGTTCTATCGTAAATGTACGGTCTGTTAATTCATTAATTGCTACTGCTTTAGAAGAGAACATACTCTTCATACGTTCCTTCACACGTTCATTTGGGAATAAAAATAGATCATATAGTTCATCTAAATCAATTTCTAATGGAATCGATCCATGCTGTAAAATAACACCTTTTTGACGTGTTTGAGCACTACCAGCAATTTTTCGTCCTTCCACTACAATTTCATACCAAGATGGTGCATCAAAACATACGCCTGAACGTGGATTTTTTAAATTTTCACGATCTGCTTCTGTTTTTGGAACTGCATAATATGCTTCTAACCCTAATGCCTTAAAACCATCTAATAAACCTTGCGAAATAACACGATACGCTTCTGTAACTGTTTTCGGCATATTCGGATGATCTTCAGACACAATAACACTATACGTTAGCTCTTTGTCATGTAGTACACCCCTGCCGCCTGTTTGACGACGAACGAATCCATATTTCTTTTCGTTAACTACATCCATATTAATATCTTTTTCAACACGTTGAAAATACCCAACTGTTAATGTTGGTACTTCCCATTCATAAAAACGAATTGTTGGTGGCATTTTCTTTTCACTTTGCCAATTTAATAAACATTCATCTAACGCCATATTAAATGCCGGTGAACATTGACCAGAGTTAATATAACACCATTTTTCTTTTCCCATCCTGCACCTCATATAACCAATTATTTTTCACATTCTCTAGTCTACCAAATTCGACAAAATTTGTGAAAGAATACGAAATTTCTTCTTATATGCAAATGAATCTGTTGCATAAATACATAAGGGCATTATAATATTGAAAGTAGGATAAGAAAAAAGGGAGCGATAGAATCGTGTCAACAACTTGGATTATTTTATTAGCCGTAATCGTAGCATTTATCGGCTACACTGTATGGATGTACTTCTATCAGAAAAAATTAATTAAAACTCTTACAGAAGAAGAATTTCGCGCTGGCTACCGTAAAGCACAGCTTATCGATATTCGTGAAGCAGACGAATATAACGCAGGGCATATTTTAGGTGCACGTAACATTCCGTTATCACAAATTCGCCTTCGCCATAAAGAACTTCGTCAAGATCAACCTGTTTACTTATATTGCCAAAGCGGATTCCGTACAGGTCGTGCAGCGCAATACTTAAAAAAACAAGGCTACAAAGATTTCTACCAATTACAAGGTGGATTTAAATCTTGGACAGGCAAAATTAAAAAGAAATAATAACATACAAAAAACTAGCTGAATAAATCAGCTAGTTTTTTCATTTCATCTTATTCGCAATGTATAATAAATTCTGCTTGATTACCTTTTCATCGTTCTCTTCTACATTCCGATACAGCAGTTGATATTCAATTCCTTTCTCTTTCCATATAAGCGTAGCAAATTCGTCACCACGTTCATAATCATCTTTATTTTTAAAATAAGCAGACGTTCCATTATTCAGTTTCATTTGTTCTTGAAATCGCTTCTCTTCCACAAGATCCGGAAAACTATAAGGAAAGTTCGCGACATTTAACTCAATATACTCATTTCTACCTGACTCCTTCTGTTTATATTTAATCGTTAAGACAGTGTTCTTTTTCCCAAGCGTTCTTACTTCCCCCTTCACATCACTTGTAATGTCGTACGGTAAAAACGTTGGAACTTTAAACTTCACCGGAAAATATTTTGGAAGTTCCTTTAGCGGAATAGGATCCGTAACACAATCCATAGCTCCTCCTGTTGTTCCCACAAAGTGTTTTTCTTCTTGCATCGTTTGCTGAAACGAACACGAACTAAGCATGAAACTAGAAAACACGAAACAAATGATTCTTTTTTTCAATTTGTTTCCGCCCTTTCATACCGCTCTCTTAACGAACGAAGCGTTGATATTCTCTTCATATTCGCTTTGTCACCAAACTCCACCTTTGAAAACTTTCCACGTTATTCTCACACATTTTGACAACACTTTTTGCAAACAAAAAAGACCCCTATCATTCTTACGCCCAAGTGAAAAGGTTACGCGAATAAAAAGAAGTCTTATTAATACCATAGTTTGTGAAAAGCTTTTCAGGTCAAGATTTTTTCTTTCTTATTATTTTCCCTTTATAATAAGGGAAAGAGGTGATACATATGGCCAATATAAAACAAATTGCTAAAACTGCTGGTGTATCGATATCAACTGTTTCTCGTGTCCTGAATAATCACCCTTACGTAAAAGAAGAAAAGCGTAAGCGTGTTCTAGATGCTGTTGAAGAATTAAACTACGCAAAAAATATAAATGCTGTCCATTTAATAAGAGGGAAAACATATACAATTGGCGTTATGCTTCCTTTCATTAACCTCCCCTACTTCAGTACGATTATTGAAGGAATCGGAAACGAAGCGTTAGCTGCCGGATATCACATTAATTTATGTCAAACGAATTACGATAGCATTGAAGAAATTCGTGTTCTTGAAATGATGAAAATGAAACAATTTGATGGGATGATTATTTGCTCCCGAACGAGCTCTTGGGAACAAATCGAACCTTTTGCAAAATTTGCCCCTATTATTTCATGTGAAAAAATGAAGCATCCCCTCATTTCATCCATCTACGTAGATCATTATGAAGGTTTCCGTCTCGGTACTGCCTATTTACTAAGTAGAGGCCATGAAAAAATCGGAATTTGTTTAGCAAGAAAAACAAGTGTAAATTCCATGGAGCGCGAAAAAGCGTTCGCCGATACACTTCGTAACGAAGGGAAAACGTTGCATCCTGAATGGATTTTCCACCAATGCTATACAATGCAGGACGGAGCACAAATACTCCATCGTATTTTAAATATGAAAAATCGTCCAACTGCTATTTTCACAGCGAACGATCAAGTTGCAGCTGGTTTATTAACAGAGGCTCGAAAACATGGTATTCGAGTACCTGAAGACCTTGCTATCCTTGGATTTGATAATCATGAAATTTCAAAGGCATTAGAAATTTCCACAATTGAACATCCCGGTCTCGCAATGGGCTCACATGCTTTTTCTTTATTCCATAAGCAGATCCAAAGCGAGCAAATTGTCGGCAGTGCAAAAGAACTTTCATTCCATTTAATTGAGCGAGAGACTGTCTAAAAAGAGCGTTACCTATAACGCTCTTTTTCAGCTCTTCACCTATTGACATTATATTTTTCATCTCATATAATGAACCTAACGAACGGTAGGTAGGGGATGAAAATGACAGCAAACCGCATTAAAGCTGTAGCACTTTCTCATTTCGCACGCTACGGCTATGAAGGAACTTCATTGGCAAATATTGCTCAAGAAGTTGGGATTAAAAAACCATCGATTTACGCACACTTTAAAGGAAAAGAAGAGCTATATTTCATATGCTTAGAATCTGCTCTTCAAAAAGATTTGCAGAGCTTCACAGGCGATATCGAAAGCTTTTCCAATTCGTCCACTGAAGAATTGCTTTTAAAATTATTAAAAGGGTATGCAAAACGATTTGGTGAAAGTGAAGAATCAATGTTTTGGTTACGAACTTCTTATTTTCCGCCTGATGCATTTCGCGAACAAATTATTAATAAAGCAAATGTACACATTGAAAACGTCGGAAAACTTTTATTCCCTGTATTTAAAAGAGCAAGCGAACAAGATGAGCTGCATAACATTGAAGTAAAAGACGCCTTAGAGGCTTTTCTATGCTTACTCGACGGTCTTATGGTTGAACTATTATACGCAGGTTTAAATCGTTTTGAGACACGTTTAGACGCTTCTTGGAAAGTATTTTGGCGCGGACTTTCAAACTGACGGATTGCCCTTTGCAATGCGTCGTTTTTAAGCCCTTTACCTAACGACTGGTAGGAAGGAGAAATGACATATGGCATGGATTTATGTAATCATCGCTGGTATTATTGAAATCTTTTGGGTGATTGGACTAAAAAAAGCAGAGGCACCACTTGAATGGGCTGGTGTTGCTCTATTAATTACAATTAGTTTCGTCTTATTATTTAGAGCTTATAAAGATTTACCTGTCGGCACTGTATACGCAGTCTTTACAGGAATCGGAGCTGGTGGAATCGTTCTTACAGAGATTTTCATCTTCGGAGAACCTTTCTCTATCGTAAAAGTTTTATTAATCGGTTTAATCTTCTTCGGAGTAATTGGTTTAAAACGAGTAACAGAAGAAAAAGAAGCGAAGGAGGCCGCATAAAATGGCTTGGGTATTTTTAATTCTAGCTGGTATTTGTGAAATTATTGGTGTACTCTTTATGAAAGTAGCCACTGAAAAGAAAGGCTGGGCACCAAAAGTTATTTTAATCGCTAACTTCGGCGTAAGCTTCTTCTTCTTATCTCTTGCGATGAACACATTACCGATGGGAACTGCTTACGCAATTTGGACTGGAATCGGAACTGCTGGAAGTGCACTTCTAGGCATTCTCATTTTCCGAGAATCAGCGGATTGGCGTCGTCTTGCTTTCTTAAGCTGCATTTTATGCGGCGCTGTTGGCTTAAAACTATTAAGCTAACGTGAGGTGAATGTCATGTGGAAAGAACAAGGAAAGAAAATATTAGCATGGATCACACTTTGTATCGTCATTCTATTACAAATAAGTTTTCATATAATAGAATCATTGTTTCATAAAGTATTATCCATTCTCACATTCCTTCCTAACATGACACTTGAAATTATATCGATTGTTTGGTCCATTATCGCCTCCATTGCAATCGTCATTATATGGAGTATCGCCAAACTATGGAATAAGTTATTTAAAAAGGACAGTACTTCTGAAAAAGAGTAACTGTCCTTTTTTATATTCATTCAGACTTTCTGTAGAAGTTAGATGTGATAAGACAAAACAGACCAATTATAACAATACTTATACCAATTCCTTTATGCAAATTAGGAAACGGTGATGGTATGTCTGAATAAAAATTTGATAACAAAAGACCTATTGACAAAAATAATACTCCTATTTCAAATAACAATTTTCGTTTCCCCATTGTTCCCCCTCCAATTTTTTTCATACATTCCTTTCTTTTGGACATACTACCCAAAAAAAGGAGTGGATAATATGCAAAATTCTATACATAAGCAAATCCTATTTTTATTTTTCCTATTTCTTATTCTCATCATCGTTTTCAGCTTTATATTACATACTCCGAAAGATGTGCCAAATAGCGTTTCTTTTTATAAACTACTGCTCTCGTATTGTCGTTATTGAAGAAGGTGCCTTTTATAGGGCACCTTTTAAAATTCTCTCTTCTCATACAATTTCACTGAAACGAAGATAGATGCTATGAGCATACATATTGAACCAATGAATAACAAGGTATTATATAATTGAATTTGTTCCAAGTTGATTTGAAACAAAGTTTCTAAAATAACAATCGGCGCCATGAATATTACTATTGTAATAAGAATAGTTTTTTTATATCCTAACCAAAAAGATATTGGTAGAACAAAGCTTAAATACACTAAAATAAAGCTAATACTAGCAAGCAATGTCGTTTCAATAAATTCAAATAGGTTAATCCCATTCTTCATTCCCATCGTGAAACAGCTGACCGTTACACTTATAAAAAGAATAATAATTGCTACTATATATTTCGCATACACAATTTGTTTTCTCAATATTGGTAAACTATTTACTATAACTTCACTCTCATTTTTACTATCTGCTTCAAATGTTTTTACTGTTGCCCCAATTGTAATAATTACTGACATAATGATGAATAAATTTTCCGTATCTGTTAAGGCCATATAAAAGAAAACAGGATACAGTATGTACCAAATTAAAAATTTCCATTGAATGATGAAATCTTTTAAAATTAGTTGCTTGATCATATATTACACCTCCTAATATGAAAATGTCCCTTCTATAACTCTGCCTCCTGAAACATTTTCATTGAGAGGAACATGGATACGAATATACTCACTAATACTCCGATACCAAGAACACCCATTGCTTGTGTAGCCTCTTGAGAGTGAAGTACTTTTAACATAATTGTTTTATCACCAAAAATATTGCACATAAGACCAATCATACCCATTAAAGGAAAAAGCATAATCAAATTCAAGACAGTAATAACTTTATATCCCCCAATGTAATTAGTCGGTATCGTTACTGCACAATAAATCAAAGTTGCTACTATTGCTGAAAATATTGCATATCCAGGCATAACTATATCTCTGTTCAATAAAATATTCCCTAATATTACGACTATAAAAGTTACACTCAAACCAGCCATAATAAATAATGTGCTTGAAATATATTTAGCTATAATTATCTCTTTTCTCGTTATAGGCAAACTCACTAATACTTTTTCTGCTTTACTTTTCTCGTCATAATAAAAAGAAATATATATAATCGTACTACATGTTATAAATACTCCTATTGCAATCCCCATTGGTTCGACGGAATTCTTAAAAATAGATAAAATAGGGATTAAAAAGTAGAAAGGAAACATCTTCTTCTGTAAAAAAAACTCCTTCAAAATCAACTGTTGCATATGAATTCTCCTCTCTATAAATCACGCGTTTCATAAATTTTAATTGTAAGAAGCATAGAAACGATATAGACACTAGCTAGTGTGATTAATCCAACTATAAATATGCCAAAATGTAATGGATTCATAATCCAATTAATGAATGATGCCGTAACACTTTCTCCGTCACCAATAAACATTCCAACAATAACACCTATTCCAGCGGCTCCACCTGTAAATATTCCACGTACTACTTTTGATTTTGTCCCATAATAACTCGGGAATAATGCTGTAATATAAACTAAAGAATATACAGCACCTCTGACTACTACATACCAAGGAATTTCAATATACAAATTGGGATGATAAGCTCCAATATCACCAATGACAGCGATACCTCTTATAAGAAAAACAACTAGCGTAGTAGAAATCATGCCACCTACAATAAATATTACACCCGAAATATATCTAGCAATAATGATATCCTTTCGTCCAACAGGTAAACTATTTATAATAACATCACTTTTATTTTTTTCATCCATCGCTATTAGTATCATAGAAGATGATATCGTTATGAGTAAGCAACTCATTGGAAATAACAATTCACCATCTGGATCTAATCCAAAGAAAACAAGAGGCATAATAAAATACACTAACCACATAACCCGAAAAAAGAACAAATCTTTATAGATTAGCTGACGCATAGGCACCTCTCCCTTTCGCAGTGTAAACGATAATGTCATCTAATGTAGGCTTTTCTAGTACAACCTCATTTCCAAACCAATCGATAATTCCTTGTTTATCCTTCGCTAAACCTTCAAAACCAAACTTACTTTTTCGTAATCCAACAAATAGTTCTTTTCCTTCTCGATCTAATAAATCATTACTTCCTTTTACGATTACGTAGTTCTCCATTAAGTCTTCTTTTTCACCAGTAAATATAATTTCTCCATCATTGATGAACGTAACATAATCTGCAATGCGCTCTAAATCTGTTGTAATGTGCGTTGAGAATAATACGGATACTTCATCTTCCATTACAATTTCTTGCAACATATCAAGTAATTCACTTCGAACAACTGGATCTAACCCTGCTGTCGGTTCGTCCATAATAATAAACTCTGCGTGGTGCGAAAGTGCGATTGCAATCGCAAATTTCATTTTCATTCCTTTTGATAATTCTTTAATTTTTTTATACTTTGGAACTTGTAATCTATGCATATACGATTGATACTGCTCTTCGTCCCACTTTTTATATAACGGTGCAATAATACGCTTCATTTGTTCACACGTTAAATCTTCGTAATAATGATTTTCATCATATACAAAGCCGATATTTTGTTTTATTTCCTTTTCAGCTTTCTTATTGTCCTTGCCAAAAATTTTTATATCTCCGTTATCTTTTTTAATTAAATTCATAATCATTTTGATCGTCGTACTTTTCCCGGCCCCATTCGGTCCGACAAACCCCATAATATATCCGCGTGGTAACGTAAAACTTATATTTTTCACTGCGAAACCTTCATAACTTTTACAAACGTTTTTTAACTCTAACATCTCTCTCATTCCCCCTTATATAAAAACGCAATCATCTGCTGTAATTCTTCAAGTGAAAGCTGCAACGCTTTACTTTCATTCACAATCTCTTCCGCTTTACTTTCCAATAGGCGAAGCCTTTGTTCTTTTAATAGTTCATTATTTTTACGTGAAACATAAGTCCCCTTCCCAGCAACAGTTTCTATATATCCTTCTTTTTCAAGCTCCTCGTATGCACGCTTCGTTGTAATGACACTAATTTGTAATTCCTTCGCTAAGCTACGAATAGACGGTAATTGATCTCCACCCTTTAAACCGCCATTTAAAATAAGCTGGCTTAATTGTTTTCTTATTTGCACATAAATAGGGTCTTGGGAAGAATTCGAAATAATAATATTCATGTTTTCCTCCAGTTTGTGTATATACTGTGTATACCTTATATATACAGTATATACACACCATCCTATTTTTGGCAAGAAAAAAAGACCAACATTTTCCTGTTGGTCTTTCGTATATGTATCACTTTTCAAAGCGATCTAACATCTCGTCTCTCATTCCGAAACTTACTACTGCAATTCCTATATACATAAACAGAAGGAATGCCGGATGAACTGTGTTGTACCAGCTGCTGTCAACGATTAAGTAAATCGTTAATGCCACAACAAGAACAAACGCTAAGATAAACATATAAAAGTGTCTTGTACTACCCATGATAAACTCCTCTCTTCTCACTTCACCATTCAACAGTTTATTTTATCGAATAATTCGATATGACTCAAGGTTAACTTTCTGTTATGTAATCAAGTTCCACCTTTACAATGTCCTCACATGCTATTGAAATGATTGTTCCTTGTTTATCAATCGCCGTCACTTCTCTATTATCCATTACACGATTTGCTACTCTTTCTAACACTTTTCCTTGGTCTCGATAGCAAAATTCTTTTACATCTTTAATTGTTTCTCCATTTTCTAAATGGTATACCATTCTATAACATCGATATCCCAAAATTTCACCCCCGTCTTGTTCGTTTTTTCACATATACATAAAAATGAGTAATCTTTGCCTCATCACATCTTCTTAATTTCAATAAAATTCTAACAAAAATAAATACTTTTATCAAACCGACTTTTTCAACAAAACTACCTATAAAACTACACCTTTACACCATTAGGAAACAAAAAACATATTTTTTTAACATTTTCTTCACTATTTCTGCATAAAGTGAAACTTTAATCAGTGGGGATTTTTGTTCATTCCCACTGATTATTAGTTGAACCAATCGGGTATTTACGGACAGTTTATCTCCCACCTGGCTTCTTTGCACCAGCTAAGTTTTGAGTTGAGAGTTTACTGTCCGTTAATGCGGGACAAATTATCCATACAAAAAAAGAACCCGCCTCAGCGAGTTCTTCTTTTGTTATTTTAATCAAACTTGTACAGGAGCTGGCTTCGCATAACGTAAAACTGGTTTACGTGCAGCCATCGTTTCGTCTAAACGTTTAATGACTGTCGTATGCGGTGCTTCTTGTACAACTTCTGGATTTTCTTCTACTTCTTTAGCGATTTGAATCATCTTATCAATGAAACCATCTAATGTTTCTTTTGATTCTGTTTCTGTCGGCTCAATCATAATACATTCTTCCACATTTAATGGGAAGTAAATTGTTGGTGGATGATAACCGAAATCAAGCAGACGTTTTGCAATATCTAATGTACGTACACCAAGTTTCTTTTGACGACGACCTGATAATACAAATTCATGTTTACAATGTCTATCGAATGGAAGATCGTAGAATGGCGCTAATCTTCTCATCATATAGTTTGCATTTAATACCGCATACTCAGTTACTGCACGCAATCCATCTGGACCCATAGAGCGAATATACGTGTATGCACGAACGTTAATTCCGAAGTTACCATAGAATGGTTTCACACGACCAATTGCTTCTGGACGGTCGTAGTTGAAGTGATAACCATTTTCCGTTTTCTCTAAAATCGGTTTTGGTAAGTACGGAATTAAATCAGCTTTCACACCTACTGGACCAGAACCTGGGCCACCACCGCCGTGAGGACCTGTAAATGTTTTATGAAGGTTTAAATGCACAACGTCAAATCCCATATCTCCTGGGCGTGCTTGGCTTAATACCGCATTTAAGTTTGCACCATCATAGTATAATTTACCGCCTGCATTATGGACGATTTCTGCCATTTCTAAAATATTTTCTTCGAATAGACCTAATGTATTAGGATTTGTTAACATAAGTGCTGCTGTTTCTTCGTTTACAACACGTTTTAAGTCTTCTAAGTCAACAAGGCCATTTTCATTTGATTTTACTGTAATTGTTTCAAAACCAGCTACAGTTGCAGATGCTGGGTTCGTTCCGTGAGCAGAGTCAGGCACAATTACTTTCGTACGGTTAAAGTCACCATTCGCTTCATGGTATGCACGAATTAACATTAAACCTGTCCATTCTCCGTGTGCACCAGCTGCTGGTTGTAAAGTAACAGTATCCATACCTGTAATTTCAATTAAATGCTCTTGTAAGTCGTACATTAATTCCATTGCACCTTGTACTGTCTTTTCATCTTGCAACGGATGAATATTTGCAAATCCTGCGAAACGAGCTACACTCTCATTAATTTTCGGATTATATTTCATCGTACAAGATCCAAGTGGATAGAATCCAGAATCCACACCGTGGTTACGGTTTGAAAGTGCTGTATAGTGGCGCATAATATCAAGTTCAGATACTTCTGGTAGCTCTGCATCTTCTACTCGAATATAATCGCTCTCAAACACATCTTCTAGTTTCACTTCTTCTACATCTAATTTGGGTAAGCTATATCCTATGCGTCCTTCTTTACTCACTTCAAAGATAAGTGCTTGGTCTTGGTTCTTCATTGGATAGCCCCCATTTCGTTTACAAGTGTGTCAATTTCCTCTTTTGTACGAAGCTCAGTTACTGCTACAAGCATATGGTTTTCATGCTCTTTATAATCACGGCCTAGATCGTAACCGCCGATAATATTCTTTTGTAATAATGCATCGTTTACTTCTTTCACTGGACGTTTGCAATCTACAACAAACTCATTGAAGAATGGTCCAGCAAATGTTACTGTGAAGCCTTTCGCTTCAAATTGACGTTTTGCATATTGTGCTTTAGAAATGTTTTGACGTGCCATTTCTTTCACACCTTGTTTGCCAAGTGCCGTCATTGCAACAGAAGCTGCTAATGCATTTAACGCTTGGTTTGAACAAATGTTAGATGTCGCTTTATCACGACGAATATGCTGTTCACGTGCTTGTAACGTTAATACAAATCCACGTTTACCATCTGAGTCTACAGTTTGTCCAACAAGACGTCCTGGAATTTTACGCATAAATGCTTTCGTTGTTGCAAAGTAACCACAGTGCGGTCCACCAAACTGCGTTGGAATACCGAATGGTTGTGCATCACCGATTACAATATCAGCACCAAATTTCCCTGGTGGTGTTAATGCGCCTAATGATAATGGATTTGAAGAAACGATAAATAATGATTTTTGTTGATGAACGATTTTTTCAATATCAGCTAATTTTTCAACTTGTCCGAAGAAGTTTGGATATTGAACGATTACACAAGCAACTGTATCATCTACTTCACTTTGTAATACGTCTAAATCTGTTACACCATCTTTATGATTAATTTCAACAACTTCAAGATTTTGTCCTTTTGCATACGTTTCAAGTACTGCTCTTGATTCTGGATGAACCGCGCTAGATACAAGAATTTTCTTTTTGCGAGTATGGCCAGCTGCTAACATTGCCGCTTCAGCTAAAGCTGTCCCCCCGTCATACATAGAAGAGTTTGCTACATCCATTCCTGTTAATTCACAAATCATTGTTTGGAATTCAAAGATTGCTTGTAATTCCCCTTGTGAAATTTCCGGTTGGTATGGTGTGTAAGCTGTATAAAATTCTGAGCGAGAAATAACATGATCTACAATTACTGGAGCATAATGATCGTATACGCCTGCTCCTAAGAAAGAAGCGTATTCTTTTAAGTTAGCATTTTTACTAGCCATTTGAGATAGCTCTTTTAAAAGCTCTGGCTCTGATTTTGCTTCTTTAATTTTTAAATCCCCTTTAAAACGAACACTCTCTGGAATATCAGAGAATAATTCATCGATCGTTTGAACGCCGATCGTTTGTAACATTTCTTTTTTGTCTTCTTCTGTCATTGGAAGATAACGATGCAACATGAAATCTACCCCTCTCCCCGTTACTTTGAACGTTTGTAAAATGGTGTTGGAACAACTACTGCTTTGACGCGTTTATTACGAATTTCAATTTCTACTTCTGTATCAACTGCTGCGTATTTTACATCAATTAGTGCTAAACCAATGCTTTTCTTTAACGTTGGAGATTGTGTACCACTCGTTACTTCCCCAATTTTTTCTTCACCAATAAATACAGGGTAATGCGTACGAGGAATTCCACGTTCGATTACTTCGATGCCGACTAATTTACGAGGCGCACCGTTTTCTTTTTGCTCTTTTAACGTTGCTTTTCCAAAGAAGTCTGCTTCTTTATTTGTTTTTACCGCAAAGCCAATTCCAGCCTCAATCGGTGTAATATCTTTTGATAATTCTTGTCCATAAAGTGGTAATGTTGCTTCGAATCGAAGTGTATCACGAGCACCTAAACCACATGCTTTTAAGCCCTCTTCTGCTCCAACTTCAAGAAGTTTCTCCCAAAGTTTTGCAGCATCTTCACTCTTACAGTAAATTTCGAATCCATCTTCACCTGTGTAACCTGTACGAGATACAAGTGCTGGAATTCCATCTACAAGAATATCGTTTTTAAATTTAAAGAACTTAATTTCTTTCAAATCTTCTGACACAACTTTTTGTAAAATGCCTTCTGCTTTTGGTCCTTGAATTGCAAGCTGTGCAACTTCACTAGAAACATTGACTACTGTCGCATCGCCAATTACATGACTTGCTAACCATTCGTAATCTTTCTCGATATTTGATGCATTGATTACTAATAAATAGTCTTCTTCACCACGTTTGTAGATTAATAAATCATCTACTGTACCACCATTTTCGTAGCACATAGCTGTATATTGTGCGCCCCCTACCTTTAAGGTAGATACGTCATTTGTAACAACACGTTGTAAAAATGCTAAACTATCTACACCTTTTACTTCAACTTCTCCCATATGAGACACATCGAACAAACCTGCAGCTGTACGTACAGCTTCGTGTTCTTCTTTAATGCTTGAAAATTGAACTGGTAATTCCCAACCACCGAAGTCGATTGTTTTTCCACCATACTTCGCGTATACATCAAATAACGGTGTACGTTGTAATGTAATCATGCTCTCTCCCCCTTATGCTTTGACAAATCAATAAAAGTTGCTTCCCTTTTCTAAACATTTTCATTCTGAAAAGATAGGATATACGGAATCTCATTATATTTTTTTATGAAAGCGTAAATAAAAAATCACTTTCTTGGATAAAATACGAAAGATTCCACACATTTCACACCATTATCCTAACATCATTCGCTATATTTCATCAATATTCTAGCATAAAAAATAATTTAGAATTTTTTATGTTAAAACACAATAAATACAGCTTTTGAGATTTAATACTTTATTATTGTCTATCATATAGCCTTTAATAACGATAATTATGCCTTCTTTTAAGGCAAATCATCATACATTAAAAAATAATTACTTTAGTTTATAAAAGGTGGGAGAGTTGTAATGAATGTCGATATTTCCGTAGATCGGACATGGCAAAACAATTTTTTAAATAGAATTGACGAAGATGGTCCTTGGACAAACTGGGATTTATATCACTTAGCTTATGAAACAGAAAAATCGTTACTTGTTCCTACTTTTGATGGACTACAAGCACCGAAACATTTATCCCATTTCACACCGCTTCCGCATCAATTAGAAGTCGCTCAAAATGTGATTGAACAAATGAACGGTAAAGCGATTCTAGCAGATGAAGTAGGCCTTGGAAAAACAATCGAAGCTGGACTTATTTTGAAAGAATACATGGTCCGCGGGCTTGTGAAAAAGGTACTTATACTTGTCCCAGCTTCTCTCGTATCACAATGGGCATACGAACTGAATACAAAGTTTTTCATTCCCGCTGTAGCACAAAAGAAAAGCTACTCATGGGAACAAGCTGACGTAATCGTATCATCAATTGATACTGCGAAACGTTCACCACATCGCGATATCGTGTTGAACTTGGAATATGACCTTATTATTATCGATGAAGCACATAAACTGAAAAATAATAAAACAAAAAACTATGAATTTGCACAACGATTAAAAAAGAAGTTTTGTTTATTACTAACCGCTACTCCTGTTCAAAATAAGATTGATGAAATTTTTAACCTTGTTTCTTTATTAAAACCAGGACATTTAGGCAATCAATCCAACTTTGAAGAATATTACGCTTCCAAAAATCGCTCAGCCGAATCAGATGAAGACTTAAAAGCTCTCATTAATAAAGTAATGGTGCGAAATAGACGACATAATACCGGTATCGATTGGCCGAAGAGACATGTACGTACAATTTTTGTTGAGTTTAATGAACAAGAACAAGCTCTATATAATGATATCGAAAATTGGCGAGGACAAGACGCCTTCACATCTGCTTTCTCATCGTTAACTTTAAAACGGGAAGCGTGTAGTAGTCGTGAGGCTGTTTACTATTCATTGAAAAAGCATGTAGAAAAAAGACAGAAAGAAAACGAACATTATATAAAAGATCCACATATCGATGTGCTAATGGACAAAATTAATCATATTCCTTTCAACTCAAAAGCAAATAAAGCTCTTGAGCTTATAAAAGAAATTGACGATAAAGTCGTTATCTTCACAGAATATCGAGCGTCACAAATGTACTTACAATGGTTTTTACAACAACACGGTATTTCTTCCGTTCCATTCCGCGGCGGGTTTAAACGCGGGAAGAAAGATTGGATGAAGGAGCTTTTCCAAAACCACGCACAAGTATTAATTGCAACTGAAGCTGGTGGTGAAGGGATTAACTTACAGTTTTGTAGCCATATGATCAATTATGATTTGCCATGGAATCCAATGCGTCTTGAGCAAAGAATCGGACGTATTCACCGTCTCGGTCAAAAAAATGATGTTCATATTTATAACTTAGCTACAAAGCATACTGTTGAAGAACATATTCTGAAACTGTTATATGAAAAAATCAACTTATTCGAGCGTGTTATTGGTGAACTCGATGAAATTTTAACGAGAATTAATATGAAAAACATCGACGCGCACATTCAAGAAATTTTCGCGCAATCAAAAAGCGAAGGTGAAATTAGAATTAAGATGGAAAACTTAACATCTATTATCGACTTTGCGAAACGAAATGAAGCTGAGGTGCAAGGCTATGCAGCAACATGAAATTCATAATTACTTATACAATTTCTTTGAGGCGAATAACTGTGAAATTTTAGAACGTTCTCCTCATTTATTAGATGTACAGTTAACAATTGAGATGGATAAATTATTAATGAATCGCCCTTTTTATTGGCACTATCTTGAGAAAACAGGAGGCGTACCGAATCCGATGCGCCTTACTCTTATTACAAATCCAGAAAATGAAGAAAATGATGGTGAGCTTATTCACTACGGTTCACCACGTCTACATCAAATTTTCCAAACGACAAAAGAATTAGGCTCATACATACGTTTATATGAGGATGTAAGACATAATGGGGCAACACATACACCGCTCCACCCTTGGCTCGGTATTAATATAAAAGTTTCCTATCAATGTGATCGAAAAAAAGACATCCTTCACTCGATTGGTATTCATCTCATTTCTGGAACAATGATGGCAAACTTTCATGAAACATTAACAAACATTAAACTTACACCAAAAATACCTGATTTTTGTTTTACGCTCTCGCCCATCATTAAACCTCAAAGTGGTTTACAACGCATAGAAGACGCTTTAAAAAATATAATTGCAGAAGATGACCATACGTGGGCAAAAGAAGCAAGAGTGCGTTGGAATCATGATTTAGACCTTTTAAACCGTTTTTATGAAGAAAGTGACGAACTTCCTGAGAGCTATGAAATTGAAAAACAAGCTCTGCAAGAACAGTATGAACCACGTATTACAGTGCAAATTATTAACGGTGGACTCTTTTATGTTACCGCGAATCATTTTCTATCAAAATAAAGCTCCTTCTGCTTTAGAAGGAGCTTTATTTCGAGTTATTCTCTATCCTCATTACGCTCTTGTTGTTTTTGCTTTGCCATGCGTTTTTGATACGCACGATCCTTCGCGCTCACATGATTTGCATCAGTTGGAAGATTTTCTTTTGAACGTCCAATTCCATTGCTCATCTTTCCCACTCCTTTTTACGTTTTTCAGGATACATGTTTATTTTCAGCTAGAGTTACAATCCTTATACAAAAAAATAAGAGCAGCCCTTGGCCACTCTTACTCGCTCACATATTTTTGAAACATATCATGGATGCCTTTATTTACTAGGTTCGAGATCTGCTCGTCAGATTTATTCGGATAACGATCACGCAATCTGATAGATGCCTTCACCATTAAATTTTCTAATACAGAACGGCCACCTTCTCCATAAATAATTTCAGCATATTTAACAAGCCTTCCATCCTCTACTGTTGCTGGATTATGATTGAAGAAAAATTTACTCATTGTCTCCACCTCTCTCTTTTGATAACGTTTACATTTATATAGATTATTTATGTTATTTATTTCACAATATTGTATGCATGTATATTTAATTAGTTTCATTATAAAGCAACATATCGATAGTAAATATGTGATTTTCCGTCCATTTTGTGAACAAATTAAAAATGAAAGCGTTTCCTTTATTATATACTAAAAAAACTTACTACGCTAGGGGCAATTTTTTTCAATCTACTCCCCCTCGAAAATTGATATATTTTTTCTTTTCCCATTAAACCTTATACAATTTTCAGAAATTATATTATAAAATATATGTATGACTTAAGGAGGCTTTGTATGAATCAAAATAAAAAAGCTATATTAGATCTTGTCTTTTATCTCGTAATCCCATTCCTCATTTGGAAATTTGCAAAACCTTATATCGATCCTTATTACGCGATGTTACTTTCCTCTGTTCCGGGGATTATTTATACACTGTATACCTTTAAAAAAGAAAAACAGTTTAACGTGACAGGGTTCTTTATTTTAATTACACTCATTTCTAATACAACGGTAGATTTATTATCTGGGTCAGCTGAACGAATGTTGTGGAATGATGCATATTATCACATCGTACTCGGTATTATCGTCATATGTACAATTTTTATAAAGAAACCACTTATGTTATATTTCGCAGCAGATATTGCCGCACTGCAAGGCCATGACCGTGATAAAAGTCGTGAGCTTTATCGTGATAGTCGTATTTATCCAGCACTACAATATTTAACGCTATTTTTCGGTCTACAATTCATATTAAAAAGCTTCTTAAAAATTTATTTCATCTCTGTTTTCGGTGTAGATGGCTATGGTGAAATGAGAGCGATTATGACCGCTGTTGGATGGGGCATTTCCATTTGTATCGGAATTGGATTTGTTTGGGTAAATAATAAAATACATGCCGTTACGGAAGAACAAGAATCCGTGCAGTAAATAAAAATCCCCTAGTGTAATACGACACTAGGGGATTTTGGGTTTGCTAAACATATGACTAAAATTTAACTTGATTTTTTTCTTTTACTTTTTACATTTCGGTAAAACAAAGCAGCACTCAGCGGCATAACACCAAACCACTTATTCATAAATGGCTCTTTTTCAGCACGGCGTTGTTCTTTCTTTTGTTTTCGATCTTCTTTTGGAGCATCCATATACGACACAAACTGCTGCGTCACAAAGCGAACATAATCATTAGTAGACATATTATCATCACCTCTACTTGATTAGTATGTCCACTTTTTTATACATTAATCTTTTCCTTTAATTCATTCATAATTTGCTTTACAGACTTATTTGTCGTATCGATATGAATATGAGCCTCTTCATAATAAGCTCGGCGTGATTCAAATTTCTTTACGAATGCATCTATATCTTTCTTTTGAAATAGTGGACGTGTCGTATCTTCACGAAGCCTTTCTGCAATTACATGCGGATCACAATATAAATACACGACAGTTCCGTTCTCTTTCATCCACTTGCGATTTTCCGCTCGTTCAATAATTCCCCCACCAGTTGTAATAATAACATTATGGACTGGTAGCGCACGTAACATTTCGCTTTCATATTCCCGAAAAGCCATTTCGCCTTCTTCGGCAAAAATTTTTCGAATTGCCTTCTCTTGCTTCTCTTCGATTTTTTGATCAGTATCTACAACATCCATTTGAAGTTCTTTACTTAACGCTTTTCCAATTGTTGTTTTCCCTGCTCCCATGTAGCCGGTTATGTATATAGATTTCATTTCTTGTCCTCTCAATCGTCATTTATTAATTGTTATTATAACGAAAGATGCTACTTTGTTTAATAAAAAAACGTTTTGTTCTTATACTATGAAGAACAAAACGTAACACTCGCTTTTACTTATAAGTGCCTCTTCTCACCCACTGCGTTGCAATCCATTTCTCACCTTTCGTTACAGGTGCCCCTCCGTGTAACGTAAGCTCATTTATTGATTGATCTTGATAAAAATACTCAAAGTATACTGCCATTCCCTTTCTAGGGTGTACAGAAAGATTTAATTTCGGGAAGTACGTTTCTCCGCCTTCTTCTACATCATTTAAATACATTACAAGCGTACTAATACGATTGTTAGCAGCTGATCTACTATGTTCCGCAAAATAATCATAGTGTGCTTTATATTGTTGATCCACTTCATAATTTAAAATGTGCAATCCTTCACCATGCGACGCAGGAACATTCATGATAGATGAAATTCGTTTTTCAATCTTTGAAGTAAGTTCATTGTCTTCCAAAAATGCACCGCTACTTGTTCGAATATCATTTACATCACGTGCTGAACCAACTTTAGAACGTTTCATTTTATTTTTAGACATTTCAATTAATTCATCACACTCTTCATCACTTAGTACATTTGCTAATACGACAATAAGAGGTTCTTCGAATTTTGAAATAATGTGTATTTCTCTATCTTCTGTCATAATCGTATTTCCTTTATGATCAAAAATAGTTTGTTCCTTATTTTCACCTATTTGATTGTTGTTTGTCATTTCCCTATTCTCCCTAAAAATAATGATTGGATAGCATGAATATATCATATTCTTTCTACCTTTCTCTTTTTTGAGAAAATTTAAACTTTTAATCATTATATTTATCCATTTCTTCTAAAAAATCAATTCAATTTACAATAGGAAATCCTGGTTTATCTATATATATATTTTACATATTATCCTTCTATCCAATCGACTATTTTCCCATCCTTTTTTCTATACCGAAAACTCACCGTATAGAAAGCTTCCTGTTTGAGTGTACACTGCAAAGCAACGAGAATTAAATCATTTTCAAAGACATAATTTCCACTCGCTTCTCCCTTTTCATACTGAAAGAAAAATGTACCTTCTTTTTCTTTTTGCTGTAAGTCTTTTTTTATATCTGTAATAGATCGGTTAAGTAATTCATCCAATAAAAATTTTTGTTCTATTCCTATATAAAAATTTTTATCTGTAAACAACATATTTGTTTCGTATATAAAAAAAGAAGTTAATAAAATAAGAAAGATAATCGTTCCAGGCATTGTAAATCCCTTTTGCTTTCTCATACGTTTATTCCTATTTCGCTATATCGCATAACTACACCTTCATATATTTTCCCACTAGTATCTTTCACATTTATAATGAGTACATGAGGTGTTAGTTTGTAAGAAACCGTTCCAATATTTTGTAAAACAACTTCCCTCCCGCGCCTATTTACCTTTCTTATAAGACGACTATTCTCTTTTTCATACGATACTTCACTCCCATTACGCGATCGGAATTGTAAAATACTTTCTCCATTTTCAAATGCTAGCTGTTCTCCAGATGATACTTCACGAAACTCCAATTGCATTTGCCCTAAATACACATCCCACTCCCAATCATTTAACCCTTTCGACTGTTTATTTTCCATTTCAATGAAATGTAGGCGGGGAAAGAGCAAAAAAAATATTGATAATAGAAACAGACATACAATCATTTCTATTAATGAAAAACCAAATTCTAATTTATTTTTTCTCCTACATAAAAGCATTGTTCCATCATTCTGTCTTTCACATCTTTCCACATGGTACAAACTTCATTGCCTCCCCAATATGTGTAATACACAATTCCATTTATATTCTTTTCTATTATTCGCTTTTCTTCATTTCCATACATATATATAGCTGCTTCTTTTTTTAATAATCCAGTTGCCTTATAACGAATTTGTATATTTTTTCTTTCTTGCATAACTAATACTGTTTGCGGTAGTAGTAACGATACAGCCATCATTAAAACACTTAACGATACAATCATTTCAGCCATTATGGATCCTTTTTGACATTTCACGATACGTAAATCTCCCTCTTCCAAGCTGAAATACAATTTCATATTTATAATTTCTATACGAAATTATAATCGTACCACCTCTATTAATATTTCCACTTGGGTTATATGTCATCGGATTTGGAAACGTATGCAAATCAATTTGTATATCTTCTTCATACTCTCGCTTGACGATATAATACTTTGTACCTGACTCTTTTATAGCATACATATTTCTATCTTTATGCCAACGTAATGTGTAGTGCTTTTGATGGTTTATCGCTAATTGCTGCATATACAAAATATCATTTGAAAACTGTCTCAAAAATTGTTCAACTTTTTGTCGCTCGTATAAGGAATGAACACTAAAATACGTAACTATACTTAATACAGAAATAACAAATAAAACGAGTAACATTTCTAAAAAAGTAAACCCTTGTTGTTTCACAATGCCCTAATTGATACTGTGCCATCATCTGATATATGAATAGATTCGCCATTCGGACACTTATCAGTTGTAATATACTTTTCATCTGCCAGTTCTTTTAACGATGGAATTTTATTATGTTGTAATTGATATACTTGTATTTGTGCTTCTATAGATTTCACGTAAGCTGCACACCCTTTTCCTTGGACCGATGAACGCTGTGTAACTACATTTGGAATAATTAATAGTAATAATATAGTTATGACAACCATTACTAATAGCATCTCTAACAGAGTAAATCCTTCCTCATTCTGCATACAAATGCCCCCTAAATAGAATTCATCATTTGAAACATCGGCATAATCATCGCTAAATACATAAGGACAACGATTCCTCCAATACATGTAAATAAAATAGGCTGAATGATAACTAACATATGTTTAATTTTTCGTTCCATCTTTTCCATAATAAGATCGCTATAGTCACCTAATTCAATCCCTAAATTGCCATTTGCTTGTCCATGCGTAATAACATAAGAAAGTTCTTTCTCGTAATACCCACTTTTAGCAATGATAGATTGTAACTGTTCTCCTCCAATTAATTGTCTTTCAATCCGATTCGCTTCATATTGAAAGAACGGATGATATCTTTGCTCCATCATTATTGTTAAAGCTTCGCATACTGATAGTCCACCATTTAATAAACCACTCAACTGAGTAGCAAAATAATGTGAATGCTTTAAAATAAGAAATGTTTTGATGAGAGGAATACGAAGCATGATTTTTACCTGTCTAATATGTGGAAGTTTCCTAAAATACAACATGTATAAACTACATCCAATAATAACAGTTAAAATAGCGGTTAAAATAATGTATGGTAGCAGTTTTATTGCACTTAAAATGTGTTCTGTAAGTAGTGGTGTATTAGAACCGAACGAACTATAAACCATTTCAACCTGAGGTAATAAAATGAGGTTAAAAATAAAAAGCATGATTAGTAGAAAAAACATCAAGAACATAGGATACTGCATTATTTTCATCATGTCTCTCCTATACTTATCTTTCTTATAAAGAAGTACACTTCCTTGTTGCAAAGCAAAAGAAATATCACCATGTTGCTCGGCATAAAATAGATAACTTAACATGTCCTGATGAAACTTTAACTGATGAAAAGAATCGTGTAGACTTTTCCCATCTTTTAATCCCTCAATCATGCGCTGCAATTGTACTTTCTTTTCTACAGGTAATTGAAACTGTAAAAATTCTAATGCTTGTAAAAGAGAGTAGCCTTTTTCTAATAATTCTCCTAAACGTTTCAACAATACTACTTGATCACTTAAACTCCAAGTTTTCTTAAACATAAACATCTTCTTCTAAAAAACCTAAAGCATATCCTTTTCGTATTGATGATTCTAAAGTCTCATGTTTGTAAGTAACACATTCTCCATCTGCTTCTTTAAGTGCTTGTTTTAACTCATATCCATATAGCAGCTCATAAATGCTTGCTTGCCTTACTTGCCTCATTGATTTACATAAAGTTGAGCACTTTCCTCTGCAAAACGGACACTTCAATTCGACAAGTCGCTGTGCAGCTACAGCCAATAAAGACTGTTCAATCTCTTGCCTCGTTATACCATAATCCATGAAACGAATGATTGCTCCTTTCGCATCATTCGTATGCAGCGTTGTCATTACTAAATGTCCTGTCAAACTTGCTCTTATAGCTATTTTTGCTGTTTCCTCATCCCGGATTTCACCGACTAAAATAATATCTGGATCATGACGTAAAATAGCCTTTAATCCTGTTTCATATGTGAGACCCGCTTTTTCATTTATTTGAATTTGTAATACATCGTCACTTCTTTTTTCAACCGGATCTTCAAGTGTAATGATGCGACGTGTTTTCTTTTTTCTAATTACTTCTAATAATGCATACATTGTCGTCGTCTTCCCAGATCCAGTCGGTCCAGTAAACACGAGTAGCCCCTGTGAATAGCGTAAAAACGAGAGTAGTTTTGCTGCCGTACTTGGAAATAACGAAAGATGTGATAAGGGCTGAACAGATGCTTGTAAATGAAGGCGAATAACGAGACTTTCTTGATATACTGTTGGAAGTGTTGAAAGGCGTAAATACACTTCTTGTCCATCAATTTGCAAATACAGCGAACCATTCTGTGGCTTCCGTTTCTCTCCTATGTCCATAGATGCTAAAAATTTGAAATGTGAGACAAGTTTTTCTCCAAACTCCTTTTCAATACACTGGCTCGTCATTAAATCTTTTCCTATACGTAGTTGCACCGCTACATCCTTCTGCCGGGGCACAATATGTAAATCTGACGCTTGTACCCTACACGCTTCTTTTAAAATTGTATTCGCGAAAATTTCAATCCCATTCATCACTTTTCCCTCCTCACTATGTATATAGCATGAAAACATTCGCAATAAAAATTTGGACTTTTGTATTTTCAATAGAGGAAAAAGGAAAAATATGTTTGTGAAATTATGAACAATTTCCGAATTATTGTCTGAAATTACCTATACTCATGTTTATCTGTATTATAATGTTATTATCTTGGATAAAGTGATAAAGGTGGAGATCCTCATGGAACAAGCTTTAAAAATTACAGGTGTATTATCTGACCCAACTCGTTATTACATTTATAAATATATTTCGCAAAAACATAGTTACGTAACGGTACAAGAAATTGCAGATGAGTTTGACATTCATCCAAACGTAGCGCGTTTACATTTATCTAAATTAGAAGATGTTCATATGCTAAAATCGGAAACGAAGAAAACTGGAAAAGGCGGACGACCGAGCAGATTGTATGTCTTATCTGAAGATGTTATCCAATTACAATTTCCATTCCGTGATTATCAATTGTTAGCAAGAATCGCATTTAATTCTTTACTTAGCCTTGGCGCTGCTGGTGAGAAAGCGCTATACGAAACAGGAAAACAATTCGGAGCTGAATTAATGCAACAACATATGCAACGTTTAAATGTGAGTGAAGATGCTTTAACAGTGGAACAAAAAGTTCAAATTGCAAAAGAAGCTTTCTCAACAGCTGGCTTATCACCTGCATTTGAATTAAGTGCAGATGGAACAAAAATTTTCTATGATGTACACAATTGTCCATTTAAAGAAGTTGCTGTTCATCATCCAACTGAAATTTGTAACATGCACGGAGATATGATGAAAGGAATTTTTGAAATCCTATTCCCTAACATGGAATTAACTCGAAATGATAGTCTATTAGATGGATGTAAATCTTGTAATTATAAACTAACAATTTAATTTCTCATATAAAAAGAAGCCAATAATAATTGGCTTCTTTTTATATGAATGAATATTTACAATAGTAAGAAAAATAAACTATAATGAGGTGAGGTTTACTTTTTTTAGAAAAGGAGGGAGATGGCATGGAGCGCATGTTTCGCGTTCTCGGCTTTTGGACTGGAATTTTCTCGGTTATGTTTTACGTAGGGGATATGCAACAGACCGCACTACTATTTTTAGGACAAACAGGTTTCTTCGTACTTTTAAGCTATTTAAAATTAACAGAGCGTATGTATATATACGTATTTGGGGCATATTTAACTGTTTTCTTCATAGGATTTACATACTACACGACGTTTTTACTTGTCCCTGGGGCTGGACATTAAAAGATGGCATTTTGCCATCTTTTTTTAATTCCGGAATTTCCTAGTTGACTTATAGGTTTTATTACCTTATATTCTATATAACAGATTGGAATTAGGGGGAATCAACATGAATACACTGCTTGTCGGAATTAACGTTGCAGTCATGCTCATTTTAGTTGGCGTATTATATTATATGCAACGTAAGCATGTATCTTTTAATAAACGTGTATTTACTGCTTTAGGAGTCGGAATTATATTCGGTCTTATATTACAATTTATTTATGAACCAACTTCTAAAATAATTATTGAATCAAATACTTGGTTTGGCTTAATCGGTAACGGTTATGTGAAATTACTTCAAATGATCGTTATGCCACTTATTTTAGTATCTATTATTTCAGCCTTTACAAAATTACAGTTAACGAAAAACCTTGGTAAAATCAGTGGTCTTATTATCGGAATTTTAATTCTTACTACAGGAATCGCTGCAGCTGTCGGTATCGCTGCAAGTGCAGGATTTGATGTATCTGCAGCAGGCTTGCAACAAGGTGATGCAGAATCTGCTCGTCTGAAACTAGTTGAAGAAAGATTTACTTCTATTGAAAAGACAACAATTCCAGATAAATTATTAGAGCTATTGCCTACAAATCCGTTTCTTGATTTAACAGGCGCTCGTCCAACATCAACAATTTCTGTCGTAATATTTGCAGCCTTTATCGGCATTGCCTTTATAGGTGTAAAACGAAAATATCCAGAACAAGCAGAACTATTTAAGAAAATGCTTGATGCTGTATATGCAATCGTAATGCGTATGGTAACATTAATTTTACGCCTTACTCCATACGGCGTATTAGCTCTTATGGCAAAAACAGTTGCTGGTAGCGATATAAATGCTATTTTAAAACTTGGTAACTTCGTGTTAGCCTCTTACGTAGCACTTATCGTAATGTTTATCATTCACTTATTATTAATTGCATTGTCTGGTTTAAATCCAATTCAATATTTGAAAAAAGTGTTCCCTGTACTAACTTTTGCATTCACATCTCGCTCTAGTGCTGGTGCGATGCCATTAAATATTGAAGCTCAAAAAGAAAAGCTTGGTATTTCCGAAGGAATTGCAAACTTCGCAGCTTCATTTGGGGTATCTATCGGACAAAACGGTTGCGCAGGTATTTATCCAGCAATGCTTGCAATGATGGTCGCTCCAACTGTAGGAATTGATCCATTACAACCACAATTTATTTTAACTTTAATCGCTGTTATCGCTATTAGCTCATTCGGTGTTGCCGGAGTTGGTGGCGGCGCAACATTCGCAGCTTTAATCGTACTATCTACAATGAACTTACCAATCGGTATTGTTGCTCTAGTTATCTCGGTTGAGCCATTAATCGATATGGGGCGTACAGCTCTTAACGTAAGTGGTTCTATGACAGCAGGTCTTATTTCAAGTAAATGGCTTGGTGAATTAGATCAAGATACGTACAATCAAGATGATACAAAAACTGGTGAAATTGCTTCATAATGAAAAAAAGACGCTAACATACAATTGTTAGCGTCTTTTTTATTCCGTTCCCTCTTTATAGATTTTATCTTGAGAATTCTTACTCCAAGTATTCTTCTAGTTGCTCTTTTAACTCCTCCTCAATCTCATAACAAGATTCATCAACAAGTTCCCCTACTTTCTTACTCCCAAAAATGTTTGATTGAATTGACATCCCTAAAAAGATTCTTTCGCATTTCCAAATTGGAATATAGTGAAATTCAATCATCTCTTTTTCTTCATCTAATATAGCTATGGCAACTGATGAATAATAACCCACCTCAAAGGGATTCTCTTTTTCTCTTGCAAATCCCATATCTAATTCCATGTGTTTTTCTATGTATAAATGCGCATACTCTTTATGCAGTTTAAGTGATATTCGCTCTATTTCCTTCTCCATACATTGAATGTTCTCTTTTAACTCCAACGTAAACTCCTGTTCTTTATATTTCATTTTCGCCTCCTGAAACATAGAAAAAGAGAATATGATAACATATCCTCTTTCCTCAAATATATTTCATTATCTCACAGCCCGTCCTTTTCACAAATAACCATTTTGTTCGCACCATTTATGAAATTGTCCTACGTCTACTCCAACTAACACGATATCCTTTAGCTCTACATCAATGATTTGTTCTCCAATTACAATAGCAAACTGCGATGCTAATTTTGTCTCGTTTTTCTTTACAATTCCAATTCGGTTCCGATGCGGTCCATCTTTTATATATGCTTTTTGTCCTACAATATCAAAGTTCAAAATTCTCACCTCTTTTACTGCGCTCAAATTGGAAATACGATCTCCACCTCGGAAAATTTCCTTTCATTGCACTATTTCTCTATATATATGACGAAACAATAAAAGAGTCCTTCCTTCTTTACAATTATTTTTTCTTTGTTTCATTTTTGTGATTGAAACGTAAAGTTTATAATAAAATACACTTGGAAGCGCTTTCTATGTAATTTTTTATGTTATAATATATAAGTAGAACTTCGTAAAGAGGGTTAAAAAATGAATACAAAAATGATTAAAAAAGTAATTGAAGCATTAAAAGTATATGGCTTTCAGGATGTATCATTCTGTGACAAAACGAAGCAATTTTTATTTCATAACGAAACCGATATTATGAGCGGCTATGCAGAAATAACATATAGTAGTCAATTTGAAAAATTCAACGTACAAATTCATCCAATTGAAACGCATCACCAAGCAGAGTTACAAGAGATTGAAAGACATATACAAGCTTGTATAAGAAAAGTGGAATATTTAAACGCACTTCTTACCGGGCAGACAAAACTAGATGATAAAATTATTATTATGTAAAAAAAGAACGTGATCCAATCACGTTCTTTTTTCATTATACGTTCATCTTTTCCTTTAGTTGTAATCCTGTAACAGATTCTAATACATCCATCGATTCTCCAAATGTCATATCAAAAATTGTCTTGTCCTCTATGTATGGAAACTGTCTGAAACGCTTTTCTAACACCTTCACAGCATCTGATGTAAAGTTTGCACTATCAATGCCAAATTCTGTTTCAAGAAGAACGATCCAATCTAGCACATGAAAACCTAATCCATTGACGAATGAAATAAGTTTTTCTTCTGGGTTTGAAGATAAGAATACTTGGCGTTCTATCTCACTAAAAAGTTCTTCTCCTAAGATTTCAGCTAACTCATCATCATGTTCACGTTCAACAAGTTCTTCGTAGCCGTAATCATCCACAAGCTCTTCTACTTCTTCACTATCCTGACAAAGCAATTGACTAAGAAGTGCCTCTTTCTTAAATTCACTATTTTGTACGACTTCTAAAAAGCTCGTTTCCCATCCATTTTCTAATTTCATATTATGTACTCCTTTATATACGTTTCTTATCATCACTGTACCCAAAAGATCACTTTTATAACCTTTTAGGTAGTTACTATTATTTCACATGATTCATAACAAAAGATGCAAACTCAGCTACATCTCCTTCAAAAATATTTATTTCTGGCAAGTGATAGAACGTTGTTTGGAGCGGGTTTCCTGCATGATATACATATATCGTTTTCTCTAGTGCAATCGCCATTCCAAACTCTGTATGGCTCCCGTTTCCACCATCTAATATAAGTAAAAATACATCCGCTTCTTTTACAGCATTTCGTTCTGCCTGACCAATTTCTCTTAATTGTTCTTCATTCGCTGCTCTTTCATTTTTGGTCCAATCATATGTATGGTGCCATCCTGCATGTTTCAGTTCATTTGCTACGGAATGTACAAGATGTTTATTTTGGAAACCTGAGGCGATATAAAAATTCATTTATATACACTCCTTCATTGTGTATGGGGAAACTCCTTTTTAGCGTTATTTGTTATAGCTATAATAAAGAACAACTTCAAAAAAAATCCCCATCTTTAAAACTTATTTGCGTTTAAATGATGGGATGCTTCATGGTCTTCTTTTATTTTTTGTTTTTTATAACTTTCATCAGCTAACATTTCTAGTTCAGCTGTTATCTCTGACTTTTCAAGCTCTCTTTCTTGCGAAAATTTCCTTGAAATATAAACAATAACACTACCAACGTACAACACAAAGCATATAATAAGTGCAGTATTTTCATAGAGACTTAGCTCCAACACAGTCACTCCTAATCCATTCGTATTTTCACGCCTCATTAATTGGAATTTCCCTATTAACCCATTTGTTATCCCGCTATTTGAGGGCAGTAAGACTCCCTCCTCAAAATTCAGTAACAGTAAAGAAGTTAGATGTGGGATGAACCCAACTGATTAAAGTTTCACTTTATTGTAACATAAAAATATCAATTCTTGGAATCTTTCACCCTACTAAAAGAGGCATGATTGTTTCATCATGCCTCTGAAATATTTTGAATGATTGTTTTAATTGCTTCTTTTCCATTATATTTTTTTAGTGCTGTTTTATACTTCTCATTATTTTGATTCAATTCTTCGACATACTTTATAAGAGATTTTACAGTTACATCTTCTTCATATAACACGGAGGCATACCCTTGCCTTTCAAAGGACTCTGCATTTAATATTTGATCTCCACGGCTTGCAAATTTCGATAATGGAATTAAAACCATCGGCTTTTGTAATGTTAAAAATTCAAAAATTGCGTTGGAGCCCGCGCGTGAAATAACAAAATCTGTTACCGCTAATATATCTGGCAGTTCTCCATGTACATATTCAAATTGTCTATATCCTTCTTTATTTTGTAAACTTTCGTCAAGGTTACCTTTTCCGCAAAGGTGAACAATTTGATATTTTTTAAGAAGTTCTGGTAATGCTTCTCGAGCCGTATCATTAATTTTTTTCGCGCCCAAGCTGCCTCCCATAATCGTAATAACTGGCTTTTTACGTGAAAAACCTAAAAACGCTAAACCTTTTTCACGATTTCCCTTCAGCACTTCTTCACGTACAGGAGATCCCGTATATATTACTTTTTCTTTCGGTAAATGTTTCGCTGCTTCTTCAAATGTAACAAATATTTTCGAAGCAAAACGAAGCGCAATTTTATTTGCTAGTCCTGGTGTCATATCAGATTCATGTAATAAAACTGGTACTCTATTTAGCCATCCTCCAATTACGACTGGTACAGATACGAAACCGCCTTTTGAAAAAATCACATCTGGTTTTAGTCTTCGAATCCTTACATACGCATCCATAACACCCTTCATTACAAGAAAAGGATCTTTTATATTTTTCAAATCAAAATAACGACGTAGCTTTCCACTCGAAATACTATAGTAGGGAATGCCTTCCTTTTCTATAATCGTTTTCTCAATACCTTGATGAGAACCAATATAAGAGATATCCCAGTTGTCTTCCTGTAAATATGGGATAATGGCTAAATTAGGTGTTACATGTCCTGCCGAACCGCCACCTGTAAAGACTATTTTCTTCATACGTCTCCCCCTTCTAGACTATAATACACTAAAATATCTTGCCTCAGGGTGAGAAAATACCATAGCCGTTACGGACGCTTCTGGCTCCATCATGAATCCTTCTGTTAATGAAATACCTATTTCCTCTGGATGAATTAAGCGAAATAGCTTTTCTTGATCTGCAAGTTCTGGACACGCCGGATAACCAAATGACACTCGTATTCCTCTATATTTCGTACGGAAACGTTCTTCCATCGTCAGTTCAGGTGAGTCCGGAATGCCCCAGCGGTCACGAATGAGCATATGTGTTTTTTCAGCAAGTCCTTCCGCTAATTCAAGCGCTAACGATTGAATGGCATGACTACGTAGGTAATCACCTTTCGCCTTCCACTCTTCAGCAATGTCCCGAACTCCTTCCCCAACCGTAACAGATAAGAAAGCAACATAGTCCATCTCATCTCCTATTGGGCGCAAATAATCACCTAAAGTACGATAGGGAGCCTTTCCTTGTCTAGGGAATGTGAAACGCTCTATAACACGCGTATGATCTTCTGGATCATATATTACAATGTTTTGTCCGTCGCTTTGCGCTGGGAAAAATTGATACACTGCTTTCGGCTTTAACCAAGATTGTCCTTCCTGCAATAATTCATCTATTAAATCATTTAATTCATGTGCTCTCTTATCTCCCTCTTTCAAAAGCTTCTTCACATTTCCTTTTAATCCAAGGTGATGCCCAAGTAGCATTTGTCTATTTAAAAATGGAGCGAGATGAAGGGCCGGAATATCGCGTAATACAATTCGTTTTGTTGAATCAGGCACGATAACTTCAGCCTTCGGTAATGGCTCAATTACTGCTGGAATTTCTACTTTCTTCTCCTCTTTTTTTACGATATGAAGATGACGTTCTTTTTTATCCTGTTTCATCTTCTCACGCTCTTCTTCTTTTTGAAGCTTATTAATAATATCGAGCCCCGTCATCGCATCACTCGCATAACAAACGAGTCCTTTATATGATGGTGAAATCCGATTATCTGTAAACTTTCTCGTTAACGCTGCACCACCTACAACAATGGGCACATCAATATTTGCCGCTTTTAAATCTTCAGCAGTCGTTACCATTTGTTGCGCTGATTTTACTAATAAACCTGAAAGGCCTATAATATCCGGTTTCTTTTCTTGTACTTCTTGAACAATTCGATCCGAACGTACATTAATTCCTAAATTAATAATCTCATATCCGTTATTTGCTAAAATAATTTCAACGAGATTTTTCCCAATATCATGCACGTCACCTTTTACAGTTGCTAATAATACTTTCCCTTTTTTCGCACTATCACTAGATTCCATATGTGGCTCTAAATAGCTTACAGCAGCTTTCATACTTTCGGCACTTTGCAATACTTCAGCAACAATAAGTTCATTATTATTAAATAGTCGTCCTACCTCATCCATCCCTTTCATAAGCGGACCGTTAATAATATCAAGAGGTTTTCTTCCTTCTTCAAGCGCAAGACTTAAATCCTCGTGTAATCCTTGTTTCGTACCTTCTACAATATAATTTGCTAGTCTTTCATCAAGCGTTAACGTTTCTTGCACAACGATATCTTTCTTTTTAGCAACTCGGTAAAAGTTTGTAAATTCTTCTAACGTCTCTTTCGTCGTTTCAAACAGTAGTGCATCTGCAAGGCGTTTTTCTTCCTCTGGAATCGACGCATAGCGTTCTAATTTTTCCGTATTCACAATCGCGTAATCTAACCCTGCTTTCGTAGCATGATATAAAAAGACTGAATTTAATACCTCACGTCCAGCCGGTGGTAAACCAAATGATATGTTACTTACCCCTAAAATCGTTAAACACTCTGGTAACGCTTCTTTAATAAGGCGAATTCCTTCTATAGTCGCTGCTGCTGAACCAATATATTCTTCATCACCTGTCCCTACCGGAAACACAAGTGCATCAAAAATAATATCTGACGGGCGTATCCCATACTTCTTTGTAAGTAATTCATAGCTTCTTTTCGCAATTTCTATCTTTCGCTCCGCACTAACCGCCATACCGTCTTCATCAATTGTTCCTACAACTATAGCAGCACCATACTTCTGAAGAAGCGGTGTCACTTTTTTAAATCGTTCTTCTCCATCTTCTAAATTAATTGAATTAATAACAGCTTTTCCTTGAATATAAGTAAGAGCTCGCTCCATCACATTTTCATCTGTTGAATCAATCATAATCGGTACTTTTAAAACTTTCGTAACTTCTGCTAAGAAGTTTTCCATATCTTCTATTTCATCGCGATCAGGATCTGCCATACAAATATCAATAATATGAGCATTTTTCTTCACTTGCGCTCTTGCCACTTCAGCAGCCTCTTCAAATTTCCCTTCTGCTACTAATCGTTTAAATTTACGTGACCCAATAACATTCGTTCTTTCACCTACAAATAACGGTCTCATAGACTCATCATATTGCAGTGCTTCTAATCCACTAATTCCATGTCCTTCTCTCTCATGATGGTCACGAGGCTTAAGAGATGCTAGCGCGGATTTCATTGCTTTTATATGTTCTGGTGTCGTGCCACAACAACCACCAATAATATTAACCCACCCTTCTTCAGCAAATCGCTTCACCTTTTCAGCAAGAGAAGATGGAGATTCATGGTAATGTCCATCTTCATCAGGAAGACCTGCATTTGGATAACAAGAAATGTAACACTCCGATAAATCAGATAGTGAACGAATATGGTCCCTCATAAACTCCGGACCAGTCGCACAGTTTAACCCAACAGATAATGGTTTCATATGTTCTACTGATAAATAAAAAGCTTCAATTGTTTGCCCAGCCAGAGTCGTTCCCATTGGCTCAATCGTACCTGAAATCATAATAGGAACCGTTTTTTTCAGTTCTTCAAAAGCAGCTTGAATTCCAATATAAGCTGCTTTCACGTTACGCATATCTTGACTCGTCTCAACGAGTAATACATCAACTTCTCCTTTTAATAATCCTCGTGCCTGCCTTGTATAAGCCTCAATCAATTCTTCAAAAGTCACACCACCAGTAACACTAATTGCTTTCGTTGTTGGTCCCATCGCTCCCGCAACATATACTTCATTCCCGCTTTCTTTAACAGCTTGCTTCGCCAAAAGTGCTGCCTTTTCATTTAGTTCTTCATCTAAATGAGACAGCTCATAATCACTTAGTACAATATTCGTTGCCCCAAATGTATTTGTTTCAATAATATCCGCTCCAGCTTCAATATAAGCTTTATGAATCTTTAAAATAACGTCTGGTCTTGTTTCCACTAAATATTCATTACAGCCCTCGTACTCTTCTCCTCCGAAATCTTCAGCAGTTAAATCCTCTTGCTGAATCATTGTCCCCATTGCACCATCTAATATTAAAATGCTATTTTTCAATTTTTCTTCTATACACTTCATCAATTAATACCTTCTTTCACTTCTTGCTTTTCTCTTACATATTTAACAAGATGTTCTGTAATTTCATACTTTAAAAATGGTGTAATAAGATAAATACCATTAAAATATTTCATCGCTGCGTCGACCAATTCTTGTGAAATGCGAATCCCTTCCTCAATTGCTGCCTCTTTCGTTTCATGTCCATCCATTCTCTCTCTTATTTCTTCAGGAAGAGTAATACCCGGCACCTCAAAATGAAGAAAATCTGCATTCCGCTTACTTACTAACGGCATAATTCCAATAAAAATAGGTTGTTCCAAATGCTTTGTCGCTTCATACACTTCTTCAATTAACTTGATATCGTAAATTGGCTGAGTTAAAAAATACTCCGCTCCAGCATCTATTTTTCGTTCCATTCGCTTAACCGCTGCTTTTAAGTGCCTCACGTGAGGATTAAATGCGCCGCCTACAGAAAACCTTGTCGCCGGTCCAATTGATTTCCCTAAAATTGAACGTCCATCGTTCATTTCTTTAATCATTTTAATAAGCTCAATAGAGGATAAATCATATACAGAAGTGGCACCGGGAAAATCACCAACGCGCGCTGGATCACCAGTTAAAGCTAACACTTCTTCCATCCCTAACGCCGATAAACCTAACAAATGAGATTGTAGTCCAATGACGTTATGATCTCTACACGTTAAATGCGTCAATACTGGGATATCATGCTTCGTTAATAACGCACCCATCGCCATATTAGAGACACGAGGCGATGCTAATGAATTATCTGCTAGAGTAATAGCATCTGCTCCCGCTCTTTTTAACGCTCTTGCTCCTTCAAAAAAACGCTGTGTATCTAACGTTTTCGGTGGATCTAATTCCACTACAACTGTCGTTTGTTTTTTTGCTTTCTCTGCTAGAGTGACGTGAGCCTTCGAACGTTTCTCATGCGTATGAACGACTTTTGGCCTTTGAATCGTTTCTTTTTCTATTACAGGGGTAATATTCGCAACAGCGCGCTTCATACTTTGAATATGTTCTGGAGTCGTACCACAACAGCCACCCAATAACCGAATACCTTGCTCAATAAATTTCGGTGTCATCACTTCAAAATAAGCTGGGCTTCCCTCATATACGTAACGTCCCTCTACATAATTCGGGAGACCTGCATTTGGGTATGCTGATAAATAGCCATTTTGCGGAATCGATATCATTTTGAAAGCTTCCGTCATATGAAGCGGCCCCAGTTGACAATTCAATCCAACAACATTTGCACCGTAATCTATAAACTGCTTTAATATTTCATTGACATCATTTCCATTTTGAGTCGTACCTGCTTCATGTAACGCTAATTGCGCAACAATCGGAATATTCGTTTGCTTACGCAACACTTTAACAGCATGAAGTAATTCAAATTCATCATAAAAAGTTTCTAATAGTAATCCATCAACCTGTTCTTCTAGTAAAGCCCCCGCCTGTTCAAGTAACATAAACTCCCTTTCCATATCAGTCGTTGTAACAGCTCCGATATGTTTCATACCACCAATTGTTCCTAAAATTGCATTTTTATCTGTCACAGATGCTTTCGCCAATTTCACTGCCGCTCTATTAATTTTTGTAACTTGATTTTCTAAACCATACATACGTAATTTCGCCTCATTTGCTCCATACGTATTCGTTTGAATTACATCTGCTCCAGCAGCTACATATTGTTTATGAATGGATATAATTAGATCTGGATCAGATACGTTCAATTCTTCAAAGCTACTTTGCAAACCATGTGAATGCAATAACGTTCCAACCGCACCATCACCTATTACAATTCCTTTTGATAATAAATCTAGTAATTTCACGAATCTCCCTCATTTCTATCAATATAAAAACCCCCTCTTCACTTTGAAGAGGGGGACATAATTGTTCCTCCTCTTATTATGCAAAACATTCGTTTTGCAGGTATTAGCACCGTTTCAAACATTTCGTTTGAAGGTTGCCGGGTTTCACAGGGCCTTTCCCTCCACCGCTCTCAATAAGAGTTGTCTTTATTATTTTATTTATGTAGCTAAAAGGAAATGCGTTCCCCTTTTAACAATGTTTGTTAATTTTTTAATAAATTTAGCATGCACAAAAGTAAAAGTCAATGACACTTGCGGAAAAATAAAAATTATTTAAAATAAAGTTGCAATTCAATTATCTTTTATTGTAAAGTTAAAAACATAATAAAAATTTCATACGAACATTCTTATCTAGAGAGGTAGAGGGACTGGCCCTGTGACGCCTCAGCAACCATTAACATTTTGTTAATAAGGTGCTAATTCCAGCAAATTGTGAAAGATTTGACAGATGAGAAGAAGACTCTATTCAAACCGAAAGCCTTCTTCTTAGAAGGCTTTTTTTATTTTATATTCACTTAATGTTTCAATTTAAAAAGGAGGAATTTTCACATGTCAACAATCGAAACAAAACTAGCACAAATCGGAAATCGTAGTGAAACTACAACTGGAACGGTTAATCCACCAGTTTATTTCTCAACCGCTTATCGCCACGAAGGAATTGGTAAATCTACTGGCTTTGACTATTCACGAACTGGCAATCCAACTCGCGGTCTTTTAGAACAGGCGATCGCAGACTTAGAATATGGCGAACAAGGTTATGCCTGTAGTTCAGGGATGGCGGCTGTTCTCCTCGTCCTTTCTCTATTCCGCTCTGGAGACGAACTTATTGTATCTGAAGATTTATACGGGGGAACGTATCGATTATTTTCTGAGCATGAAAAAAAGTGGAATGTTCGATGTAGATACGTAAATACACAGTCTATTAAACAAATTGAGCAAGCTATCACAACTGAAACGAAGGCTATTTTCATAGAAACTCCAACTAATCCATTAATGCAAGTTACTGATATTGCTGCTGTCGCAACTGTAGCGAAAAGGCACGGACTACTTCTTATTGTAGACAACACATTCTACACACCTTATATACAGCAACCATTAACAGAAGGTGCTGACATTGTACTTCATAGCGCAACGAAATATTTAGGGGGACATAACGATGTACTAAGCGGGCTTGTCGTTGCAAAAGGAAAGGAACTTTGCGAGGAAATCGCTCATTATCATAATGCATCAGGTGCAGTTTTAAGCCCATTTGACTCATGGTTATTAATTCGCGGTATGAAAACGTTAGCGCTTCGCATGAGACAACATGAAGAAAATGCGAAAGCAGTTGTTGCGTATTTAAATGATGAAGACGGGGTGACAGATGTATTTTATCCAGGAAGAGGCGGCATGATTTCATTCCGCCTTAAAGATGAAGCTTGGATTAATCCATTCTTACAATCTTTATCCTTAATTACATTTGCCGAAAGTCTTGGTGGTGTAGAAAGTTTAATGACTTATCCAGCAACGCAAACACATGCTGATATTCCTGAAGAAATTAGAACAGCAAACGGCGTATGCAATTGTCTTCTTCGATTCTCAGTTGGCATTGAAAATAGTAACGATTTAATTCAAGACTTAAAGCAAGCCATTAAACTCGTAAAAGAAGGTGTAAGAATATGAGCTATTCTATAGATACACTCTTACTACACAACCAATATAAACATGACTCGCAAACAGGCGCTGTGAACGTTCCTATTTATAACACATCAACTTTTCACCAGTTTGATGTAGATACGTTCGGAAAATATGACTATAGCAGGTCAGGAAATCCAACTCGTGAAGCTCTTGAAGATATCATTGCTTTATTAGAAGGCGGAACAAAAGGATTCGCCTTTGCATCAGGCATTGCAGCGATTTCCACTGCATTCCTCCTTCTTTCACAAGGTGATCACGTACTCATTTCAGAAGATGTGTACGGAGGCACTTACCGAGTGATAACTGAGGTACTCTCCCGTTACGGTGTTTCACATACATTTGTTGATATGACCAATTTAGAAGAAATAAAACAAAACATGAAACCAAATACAAAGCTCTTTTATGTAGAAACACCTTCTAACCCACTTTTAAAAGTGACAGATATTCGCGAGGTTTCTAAACTCGCAAAATCTATTGGCGCTCTTACTTTTGTTGATAATACATTTTTGACACCACTATTCCAAAAACCACTTGAACTTGGAGCTGATGTCGTTCTTCATAGTGCTACAAAATTTATTGCTGGTCATAGTGATGTTACTGCCGGATTAGCAGTAGTAAAAGATGCAGAACTCGCTCAAAAGCTTGGATTTTTACAAAATGCATTCGGTGCTATTTTAGGACCTCAAGATTGTTCTCTCGTACTTCGCGGTCTAAAAACATTGCACGTACGCCTCGAGCATTCAGCTAAAAATGCCAATAAAATCGCACATTATTTACAAGAGCACGCTAAAGTACAAAATGTCTATTATCCGGGATTACAAACACATCTCGGATTTGATATTCAACAATCTCAAGCAACATCAGCTGGAGCGGTCTTATCGTTTACTTTGCAGTCAGAAGATGCACTCCGCCAATTTTTATCAAAAGTAAAATTACCTGTTTTTGCAGTTAGTTTAGGAGCTGTAGAGTCAATTCTTTCTTATCCAGCAAAAATGTCACATGCAGCACTGTCGCAAGAAGCTCGTGATGAAAGAGGAATCTCTAATTCATTACTTCGGTTATCAGTCGGTCTTGAAAATGTTAACGATTTAATATCCGATTTTGAAAATGCCCTTTCTTATGTAGAAGAACCTGTAAATGCATAGAGAAAAAGAAGATATGAGATTAGGTTTTCATATCTTCTTTTTCTGCGTTTTAGTTATATTCATTTGAATTTCTTCTTTTCTTATAGTCCATAAAAAAATAAAAGTATATCATCTATTTCTAAATAATGGATTAATTGATATATTAAGAAATAAAAAGGGGTGAAAATAATGGATATTTGTTCAGATATTTTAATCGTTATCGATTTACAAAATGGCGTATGTTATAGCGAGGAGCATTTATTTGATTTACAGAACTTACTAACAAAAGTAAATAAAAGAATTTATTCATACAGAAAATTAAATAAACCAATCCTTTTTGTTCAACATTGTGATGATGATTTAGTACCCGAGAAAGAACTTTGGGCTATTCATACCGATCTAGATGTTCAAGAACAAGATTTTTTTGTAAGAAAAACACATGCAAATTCATTTTATAAAACAAACTTAAAAGAAATTTTAGATCAATTATCTGTAAATTGCATTGAATTTTGTGGCGCCCAAACAGAGTACTGTATGGATGCTACGATTAAGTTTGCCCACGGACTAGGATACGAAAACTTTATGGTACAGAAAACAACCTCTACGTTGAATAATCCTTTTATGTCCGCAAAAGAGACAATTGATTTTTATGAGAACATATGGAATCACAGGTTTTTAACGTTGCTAAAAGATGAATTTTAGAATAAATGACTAATGACTTGATCATCCTAAGATTTATCAGCTGTAAGCAAATATTTCATTATCACCATAAAGAAGCGAATTACATTCAGCTTCTTTTCTTTTAACCTGTTTTATATTCTATATATATCATTATAATTCCTTTGTCATATTATTTTAAAAATTTCGTATATTCATTTGAAAGAATAAGAAAATCATGATAAAATTGTGTTACAAATATATCTATATCTTTCAATTTTTAAAACGCATCGAAATTTTCACCCAAAAATGTCATTTTACAAAAACATGCTAATTTACCTATTTTATTTACATCAGGGTCTCTTTTCTTACAATTTCTTTACTTTAGGACTTTTTTTCTGCAACAACTATTTTCTTTTCTTTAAATTTTTGGTATGTATAGTATGGTATAATAGCTCACACGGAGGTGGAAAAGAACATGTTAGAAACCTTTCAAAAAGAATTAGAACTATATGAAAGTAATGCAGAATTATTAAAAGTGCTAGCTCATCCTGTTCGTTTATGTATCGTAAAAGGATTAATCGAGCGCGGTCCAAGCAACGTTTCTACAATGTATACTGGCTTAAACATGCCACAATCTACAATTTCACAGCATTTAGCAAAATTAAAAAGCGCTAAAATCGTTTCTAGTGAAAGAAAAGGATTGGAAATTTATTACAAAGTAGAGAATGAAACAATCATTCAACTCGTTCGCGTATTATTAGGTTAGGGACTAATAATCGAAGAAAAAGAACGTATTCTATATTTTTCATCTCATATCTTTAATATAAATATATATCATGAGAGGAAATATATAATACTACATAAGTCGTATTAAAAAACAAGACACAGTATATACTGTGTCTTGTTTTTTATATTGTTACATACCGATCCAAATGTAAATGTTGCATATCTTTTGTATGTATAACAACATCAAATGCACTCCCTACTCCTCCATTCAAAATCATAGAACGAACTGCTCGATTTTGTTTTTGCGTTTCAGAAAAAGGATTCGTATCTTGATGGCTCGTAAGCTGTTCTAATATCCCTGCAGCTAACAAGAACTCAGATTGTTTCTTATGCCATACTGCACTCATTCCTTGCATACTAAACATCTCCTTTAGCTCGTCCCAATGAATATGAGTAGTAAGATCCATTTCACCTGGATGCGCTAGTGGGTTACGTATTAGCTTATGCTGATAATACCCTCGCAAACTTCCTTCACGGTGTGCTGGATGCATCCATTCTTCTTTTGTGTATCCATAATCAACTGTAATACATATACCTTTTTGAAACCATTTCGCAATTTCTTTTATATACTCCTCCATCACAATTGGTACTTCAAAACGTTGCCCTTCAGCAATATGAATATTATATTTCAATAAATAGCGACCAATTCTTTTATCTAACGGCCTACATACTTCTGAAAGGTTTCCTTCCTCTGTATATGTAATACGTACTTCATACAACATACCATTTCTTTTCTCAATTATTTCAACAGGAAATGCATCAAACAACTCATTCGAAAAAAGAATTCCCTCGAAAGAATCTCCCATTTCACTATAGGAGGTATAGTACGATACATTAGAAAATGAGCCAAGGTGCTCCTGCTGTAATTTTCTATGAAAAGGGCTCACTTCAATCATTGAATAGTTTAAATCAATAAAGGTTTTTGGAGATAATTGCTTCCATTCTTGTAAAACATCATAGGCAAACTTCCCTGTTCCTCCGCCAATTTCACAAATATTCGGAGCAACTTCACCATTTTCAACAAGACGAATAAAAAGTTTAGCAAAAGTTTTTGCAAACACAGAGGATACGTTGCTACTTGTAAAAAAATCCCCTTGTCTTCCAATCTTTTCACGTTCTTTCATATAATATCCATGACCTTCTGTATACAATACAAGGTTCATATACGTACTATATGAAATTGAATAATCCTTTTCTTTCCCCATCCATTCTCTTAAAATGAGCTCCATTCCCATAATGACTCCTTATTGTAAAAACGGATTATTTTCTTTTTCAAAGCCAATGCTTGTTTCTGGACCATGTCCACATAAAACCGCTGTTTCATCTGGTAATACAAATAATTTCTCTTCAATACTTCCAATTAATTCAGCGAAACTTCCACCAGGTAAATCTGTTCTTCCAATGCTCATTTGGAACAATACATCTCCTGAGAATACAGCATTCGCCTCTTTACTATAATAAGAAATACTTCCTGGAGAATGTCCTGGTGTCTCAAAAATTTCAAAATTAAATGATCCAATTGTTAATGTACCTTCTGCATCAATAATATGATCCGCTGGTTTTGCTGTAATACTGCGGTTCATCATAAAAATTTGAGAGCCGTTTACAGTTGCATCTCCTAACCAATCTGCTTCTTCTTTATGTACATACACAGGAATATGAAAAGTGTCTCTTACCGCATCAACAGCACCGATATGATCAAAGTGAGCATGTGTTAATAAAACAGCTAATGGTTTTAATTGTTCTTCTTGTAAATATGTAACGAGCTTTTCACCTTCATGACCAGGGTCAAAGATAATGCACTCTTTTTGATCGTTCATTAAAATATAAGCATTCGTTTGTAATGGGCCTAACGGCATTTGTATCCATTTCATATGAAAATCTCCTCCAGTTATTAAACTTACTTTTAATGATACAACATTTCTTTCTCTGAGGAAAAGAAAGGATGCTATCTCGACAATCATTTTTAAAACATGTACAATATAAAAGAGTAAATATTCCAAAAACTCATAATAAGAAATGGGTAGACAGAGGAGGATATTGTATGGGCCTTGTTATTATTTTTACACTTGTCACTCTGTTAGCTGTATTTGCTACGCTTAGAACACTTCGTGAAAAAAACTTTTTCGCGAGCGGCTTTGCAATTGCAACTGTACTCGTTTTCGGATGGTTTACGATCATGACTGTTCTATATAACGGGTATCCACCAGCAGCTTAATTCGTTTACACTTTATTCTTCATCATCGAGATTTCACACAAAAAGAGGAAGGGTTCCCCCTTCCTCTTTTCATATTTCACAACTTATATCATCTTCGCTTCGTATTTGTGCTTTTTTACAAGCCAAGCTCCTCCGATAACACCTGCATCATTACCAAGTGTTGCAATAGCTAACTTCGTGCTCTTTACAGCACGTGAGAAAGCGTATTGCTCGAAATAGCGTTGAATTGGTTCTAATAGCGCATCTCCAGCTTTAGACACGCCTCCACCAATAACAATTTTCTCTGGGTTCAATGTACTAGAAAGGTTCGCTACAGCTAATCCTAAATAAGAGGCTACTTTTTCTACTACTTCACCTGCTAATTCATCACCTTGTCCAAGTGCTTCAAAGACATCTTTTGATGTAATACGTCCTTCTTCAGCTAACATAGAACGCAACATGCTCTCTTTATTAGTCTCTTGTATTTTTTGCATAGCAACACGTACAATACCTGTCGCAGATGCTACTGTTTCTAAGCAACCAGACTTCCCGCAATTACATGGGAAAGCATTTTCTGTAACGACTGTAATATGTCCAATCTCACCAGCAGCACCACTCACGCCGTGTACAATCTCACCATTGGCGATTACACCACCACCAACGCCCGTACCAAGTGTCATACAGATTAAATCTTTTGCACCTTCACCAGCACCTTTCCACATTTCACCAAGCGCTGCTAAGTTTGCATCATTATCAATAACAACAGGTAATCCTGTTTCTACTTCTAATAAGTCTTTTAGCGGATAGTTTTTCCATCCTAAATTAACCGCTTCATAAATCATTCCAGACGCCACATGTACAGGACCAGGAGCTCCCATACCAATACCAATTAACTTGCTCTTCAATTCGCCTAATTCTTCTAGCTTTTTATCAATTGCTTTCGCAACATCAAGTGTAATATGTTTTCCTTGCTCACCTGTATTCGTAGGGATTTCCCACTTATGTAAAATTTCACCGTATACATTAATAAATGCTAATTTAATCGTTGTACCACCAAGGTCAACACCAACTAACCATTTCTCTTCCATGTTGCTTACCTACCTTTATCTAATTCTTATTTAGCTCTTTTTGAATTTCTTGCTTCAATAAAAATAAAGCTGTTTGATAGTCTTGTGGATCGATTAGCTGTGATTGATTTAATTCACGCAATTCATCTTGCATTAATTGTAAATCTGCAATTCGATCTCCCGTATAAATAATCGTACCAAATTTCTTTAGCAATTGCTGAATATCATAAATAGATACCATTTCATCACCCTCTATGCTCACTTACTATAAAAAATTATAATAAGAAAACGTTCACATATTTTATTATAATCAAGAAGAAAAAGTCTCGTCAATTTTTATTTGTCTATACAAGCTTATTTGTAAGCATTGTTCCTTTTTCTGTAATAATTTTTTCTATGTTTTTATCAAATGGCTCTACCGGAATGTGTTTTACCATTTGAAAATCATACGCTAATGATAGCGTTTTCCCTTTATAATGCACGAGATAACGATCATAATAGCCACCGCCGTACCCAATTCGCTCTCCTCGTTCTGTATAAGCTACGCCTGGGACAATTTGAAGATCAATTTCATCCATATTCACTTCTTCCGTAAGCCCGGGAATCGGTTCACGTAAATTCATATACACCGTTTCTAATTGATCAAAATTATTAATTTGCCGGAAGGACATCGTTCTTGTTCCTTTATTACACTTAGGAACTACAACTTTCTTTCCTTCTTCCCAAGCTTTTTCGATAATAGGATATGTATTCACTTCATTTTCCATTGAAAGAGTAATTCCAATTGTTTTAGCTTCAACCCACTCTTTTTGCGCATACAACGAAAATGCAATCTGTTCTGATAAAGTTGTATACTGTTCTTCTGATAAAGAATTCATGTGTTCTATTATTTGTTTACGCAAACGTACTTTCTCTGCTTTCACACATTCTCCCCCTTACAGTGACACTTTACTCTATGCTGATAGTGTATCACTTTTAACATAGGAATCGAATAAAAAAAGAAACAGTAGGAAAATATTCCTACTGCTTACTTTGTTTCACGGTGTAACGTAGACTTCTTGTCACGCTTGCAATACTTTTTAAGCTCGATACGCTCAGCGTTGTTACGTTTATTTTTCTTTGAGATATAGTTACGATCTCCGCATTCTGTACATGCTAGAGTAATATTCACACGCATTCTTATTTCCCTCCAGTACTAATAACTTAAATCAGACTATACTATAATACCACTTTTAAAATAAAAATTCTACACCTTTTGATATTGTCTAATTTTTTCTATAAGATTTTTCATATTTTCCCTTGCTATTACTGGGTTTCTAGCATGTGAATACACCAAAAATTTTGGTTGTTTTATGTCAGAAACGATATAAGACCACTCTTTTTCAGTATATTTGAACTGCACTCCTTCAAATATCCCTTCTCCCTTCCTTTCTATATCATCCAATAATTTCCTCATAATTTCCCCTTTTTCATTCCATGAACATACCACTTCATCATAAAGTAAATAGAGCGGAGGTGATTGCTCTACTATGCTGAGAAACGTTTTTCCTTGCAATGCTATTAGCTCGAATAATTTTCCAATCCGATATAAAATATCTCGCTTCCACCTCACTTGAAACGACTTTCTTTCATCCTGCGTATAAAATAGAAGATAACATTCTCCTAACTTCAAAGACATTGGGTAAATATTTCCTGTCGATTCGAGCAAGAAATCTGGAATATCTACCTCTTCCAAATCTGTACCTTGGTAAATATTACTATGTTTATCGTATAACTCGAAATGATTTCCTTTCTCCGAAAACATAAGAGCCATATTCGCTTTACTTGATTTCATCAAAGCTTTCACATGATCTTTTTGTTCGCTTGCATAAATCCATGTAACTGTACAACCAAGTCTTTGCAGAAAGAGCATAAGTAAATGTTGCAACGTATCATTTCTCTTATTAATAAGAAGATGAAACTTCTGCATCTGTATTTTCTCGATATCAATATGCTCCAATATAACTTCTATATACTCATTCATAGAAACATGAACGAGCTTATTACGCCCCATTTCTTTCTCCTGCACGTAATAAAACAATTCGGACATATATATTTGTTCTATCTCTTTTTGCTGCTTATACGTTAACGGCATGCCAGCTTGACCGTATAACTTTATAACAATCTCATTCTCATTCTCCACTTGAATGAAAACACCACCTGCACATTGCAAATGATGAACACTATATTGAAAAAGTGACTCGTTCATTTCTTTACATTCCATCGTATGAATCCCTATACCATGAATAGCATGTAAAAATAAATTTTTATAAGAGGTTGTTTCTATATTTTCTTGACTTCCAATTAATATACTTTCTCCTTTTTCAAAAAGAGAACCATACGCCATCGCAATCTTCACGATAAACTGGGGAGTAATTTCAACATTCCCTCTTCCTACAATGCGGCTTTTTTGTAACCACCCTGCACTCATTTCACTCTCTTGAATACCAGCCGCTCCTACTATCGAATGACTATCAATCGCCTTATAAGGCCATAGTTTTCCTTTTTGCTTAATTACCGTACTTCTCCCGATATGACAGTGATCCGCTACAACACTTTTTTGAAACAGTGTAACATCATCTTCAACTATTGTACGCTCTCCTATTGTCGTTTCTAATAGTTCACAATACTTCCCAATGTGGGCATTCGCAAAAACAATACTTTTTTGAAGATGAGAATAACTTGAAACAATACTATTTTTCCCAATAATAGAATATGGCTCAATTACAGCTCCTGTACCAATCTTTGCTCCTTCTCCAATAAAAGAGGGGCCATGAATTTTCGTCCCTTTACCAATCGTCACCCCTTCCCCCATCCATACCATAGGTAATACTTCTGTATAAGGAATAGGTACTTGTAACTTTTTCGTTAACAAATCAAATTGTGCTTGTCGATATTGATTAAATGTGCCGATATCTAACCAATAACCTTCTGACAAATATGCGAATAACACATTTTTGTTTGCCAATAATGGAAACACATCATGACTGAAATCAAAAAATTGCCTAGGCGGTATGTAAGAAAAGATTTCTGGCTCCATAATATATATGCCTGTATTCACAACATTAGATACTACCTCATTCCAGCCCGGCTTTTCTATATATCGTGTAACCTCCTGGTTTTTATTCATTACAACCAATCCAAATGAGAGTGGATTTTCTACTTCTTTCACAAACATTGTTACCATTCTTTTCTTTTGTTCATGAAACCTAATTCCTTCTGATAATTGAAAGTCAGTTAATGCATCCCCGCTTATCACAACAAATGTTTCATCTAAAAATTGTTCTGCTTGTTTAATACTCCCTGCTGTGCCAAGCGGAGGAGAGTCTTCAAAATAATACAAGTTAACTCCCCATTTACTACCGTCACCAAAATATTGCTTAATGGTCGTACTCATATATTGAACAGTAATTGCAATTTCACGAATACCATGCTGACGTAATAACTCAATATTATATTCTAAAACTGGTTTTTCTAATAATGGTAACATCGGCTTTGGAGTATTACATGTTAATGGTCTAAGGCGTCTTCCTTTTCCTCCAGCTAAAATAACCCCCTTCATATACTTCAGCCTCCACTTATATAATGTTCAGTAACTCCATATACCATATGTATATTCCCTATCCCACATGAACTAGCAGCATAAACTTGATTAGTTAAACAAATCCTCATTTAGAAGACCATATAATTAAATTTCTCACCTATAAAAACGTACGTTTCAAACAACAAGAAAGCGCTTACTGTAAATTGGTAAATAATACTTATTAACGACAAACATATATACTAATTTTTCCATTACATTATGATACATCTTATCATCATAAACTAAAGGAAACAACGAGCTTTTTTTGTCATGTTTTGACTAAAAAAAGCAGGTGATTTCTCATCACCTGCTTTTATTCCTACTCATTCAATAAATAATGCTTTCCTTTTACTAAATAAAAGACATTTTCAGCAATATTTGTAATATGATCTGCTACACGCTCAATATATCTCGCGACAAATGATAATTGTGTAATTTGCGTAATTGCTTCTGGTTGTTCCGGAACCGACGATATAAACTCACGAATTGCTTTTCCATATATTTCATCAACGGAATCATCCATTTCAGCAATTTGTTTCGCAAAAGTTAAATTTTCTTGTTCATATGCTTCTAACGCTAAATGTAACATCTCATTTGCAACCGCAAACATTTCATCCAGGTTGTGCAAACTAACAGCCACTTCTTTTTCCCCAAGACGAATTGTAGCCTTTGCAATATTAACAGCATGATCTGCAATACGCTCTAAATCTGTCGCTGTTTTAATTGAAATAAAAATCCTTCTTAAGTCACTTGCTACAGGTTGCTGCTTCGTAATGAGCATAAGCGCAAGATCGTTTATTTCCTCTTCTAAATTATCCATGCGGTAATCACCATCAATGACCTCTAACGCTTTCTCTACATCCCTTGTATGCAGACCTTCCATAGCCATCAATAAAGCCGCATTTGCTAATTCTCCAAGCTCGATCACCTTTTGCTGTAACGCTTTTAAATCACCTTGAAACTGTTCTCTTACCATTTTTCTTCCCCCTCAATATTATGTGCCATTATATAAAAGTGAAACTTTAATCAACCCTCATCAATCGGGATTTGATAGGCAGCAAGATCCCCTCCCTAACTTCTTTGCTTTCGCTAAATTTTAAGGTGGGGGTCTTACTGCCCGCAAATAGCGGGGTAAATCTCCTACATAGCCTCTTGCGCTTGTAATAAACCTTAAGATAAGGAGAAGTATTACTTCTCTATTAACAGTAAGATAAAATAAGAAATGCCCTCTGTTAAGAGGGCATTTGCTCTTAGCTTTGAAACGATATCAACCAAAGCGACCTGTAATATAATCTTCTGTACGCTTATCTGAAGGAGTCGTAAATAATTTGTTTGTATCTGTATACTCCACAACTTCCCCGCTTAAGAAGAAAGCTGTTTTGTCTGAAATACGCGCTGCTTGTTGCATATTATGCGTTACGATAACAATACTAAAATCTTTCTTTAGCTCTTGAATTAATTCTTCTACTTTTAATGTTGAAATTGGGTCTAATGCCGATGTTGGCTCATCCATTAAAATAACGTCTGGCTCAATAGCTAAGCAGCGTGCGATGCATAGACGCTGTTGCTGTCCACCAGATAAACCGTATGCATTATCGTGCAAACGATCTTTTAACTCATCCCAAATCGCTGCTCCACGTAAACTTTTTTCAACAATTTCATCTAATGTCTTTTTGTCACGAATACCATGGATTTTTGGACCGTATGCTACATTCTCATAAATAGATTTTGGAAATGGATTTGGCTTTTGGAACACCATTCCTACATGCGTTCTTAATTCTTCAACTGGATATGATTTATCAAATATATTGCGTTCTCTATATTCAATTACACCTGTAGTTCGAACAATCGGTACTAATTCTACCATGCGATTTAATGTTTTTAAGTAAGTTGATTTACCACAGCCACTTGGACCGATAATGGCTGTAACTTCATTCTCATGAATACTTAAATTAATATCTTTTAAAGCATGGTCTTCCCCATACCATAAATTTAAGTTTTTCGTATCAAATACTACCTTCTTTGGCGCAGTCTCGATTTTCTCTTCGTTTTTCACCTGTACATTTACTACTGTTGCTACCATTTGAATTCCCCTTTCATCCACTTCCAACTTATTTTCGATTTCGTAACCATAAAACAAATATATTAATAAATAGCAACAAACCTAACAAAACAATCATCCCAGCTGCTGCTACATACTGAAATTCTTCTTGTGGCCTACTCATCCAATTAAAAATTTGAATTGGTAGAACTGTAAATCTATCAAACATACTAAATGGAACATAATTTGCAAACGCAAGTGCCCCAATAACTAATAGTGGTGCAGCTTCTCCAATTGCTCTTGATATCGCTAACGTACAGCCCGTTATAATCCCTGGGAAAGCATATGGCAATACAATTTGATACATCGTTTGCCACTTCGTAGCACCTAATCCGTAAGAACCCTCTAATAATACACTTGGTACTGATCGAATTGCTTCTTGACTCGCCACAACAACTGTTGGTAAAACGAGTAGACTCATCGTCAGTGCTGCTGCAACTATACTCTCTCCTAAATGAAGAGCATATACAAAAATAGTTAAACCAAGCAATCCAAATACAACGGATGGTACTCCTGCTAACGTTTGATTATTAATCTCTATTATTTTTTTAAATAGAGATTCCTTCGCATATTGCTCTAAATAAAGTGCTGTTCCAACTCCAAATATAAAAGAAACAGGTATAACAATACTCATAAATAATATTGTCCCTGACAAAGCTGCAGCAATACCAGCTTCTTTCGGATTACGTGAAGCGAAATTTGTAAAGAAATTTATTGAAAGATAACTTATACCTTTTTCAACAATTTGAAACAGTAACAAAAACAAAATTACCATTGAAAATAAAATTGCTATATAAAATAACAATTTGTAAATTCGATCTTTTAAAAAGCGTGATGCCATGTTTTTTTGTATTTTTTTATGATTCAACATTCGCATATTATGTCATCCTCCTAAAACGGCGCATAATAGACTGCGAAATGATGTTCATAATAAAGGTAAACAAAAATAACGTTGCACCTACAGCATACATGCTGTAATACGTAATCGTTCCATGCGGAGCATCACCTAAACTTACTTGTACAATATAGGCTGTTAACGTTTGAATAGAATGTGTCGGATCAAGCGATACATTCGGTGTGGATCCTGCTGCAATTACAACAATCATCGTTTCACCAATTGCACGAGAAGCCGCTAATATAATTGCTGCCATAATCCCTGTAAAAGCGGACGGAAACACCACTTGTTTTACCATTTCAAACCGCGTCGCTCCGAGTGCTAATGAAGCTTCTTTCGTCCCTTTCGCCACAGCTCTCATCGCGTCTTCAGATAGAGATGCAACTGTAGGCATCATCATAAATCCGATAACGATTCCTGGACTAATCGCATTAAAAAACTGTAAATCTGGTATAAGCCTTTGTAAAAGCGGCGTAACAATTGTTAATGCAAAAAAACCATATACAATTGTCGGGATACCTGCTAATAGCTCTAACATCGGCTTTAATATTTTCCGTGCACTATTTGAAGCATATTCGCTTAAAAATACGGCACACGCTAAACCGATAGGAATTGCTACAAACATAGCAATTGCAGTTATAAGGAACGTTCCACATATGAGTGGTAATATACCGAATTTAGGGTCTTCAAAAAATGGTAACCATTCTTTCTCCGTCAAAAAGGAGTATAATGATATTTTTTGAAAAAACATGATTGTTTCATTAGAGAGCGTAAAAACAATTCCAAGTGTCGTCACAATAGAAACGCTAGCAATTATTTTTAGTAATAAAGGCACTATTCGATTGATTCGCTGCGTTTTTTTTCTTTGTTTTGTATTTCTTTCAATCAAATGTTGTACAGAAAATGTAATTTGACTTTTGTCATTATGAGCCAAAGATGAAAACCCCTTTCCACCCTGACATTACCTTTTTATTTCTGTTAACATACGCAGCTGTTCATTGTATTTTTCTTTTCGTAATTTTACATACCCGACCTCTTCAGCGAGGTTACCGACATGCTGAATCATAAACTCAACATAGTTTGCTACATTCATTTTATTTCGGATAGATGCATTATTCACATAAGCAAGTAGCGGCCTAGATAACGGCTTATACTTACCTGATTGAATGGTCTCTTTCGTCGGAAATACACCATTTACTTTTATTGCTTTCACCTTATCTCGATTAGCCATATAATAAGCATATCCTACAAAAGCAATGGCATGTTTATCATTCATTACCCCTTGCATAATAACTTGATCATCTTCAGACAAAGAGACTTTTTTTACAATGCGATGATTTTGTAAGATGACATTTTGAAAATAATCATACGTACCAGAGTCTACGCCTGGTGCATAAAACTTCACTTGTTCACGTGGCCATGTTGAATGAATTTGTGACCATCGCTTCTCTCTTCCATCTTCACTCCAAAGTAGTCGTAACTCGTCTACTGACATATCGTCTACCCATGTATTATGGCGATTCACAACAATCGTAAGACCGTCGTTAGCAACCTCAAAAGGTGTGAACTGAATAGAGTTTTTCTTCATTTCATTTTTCTCGACTTGTTTCATTACTCTCGAAGCATTATTTATATCTACTTCTCCTTTACTGAAACGATTAAATCCTCCCCCAGTTCCAGAAATACTGATGGAAATTTTCACGTCTGGATGCACCTTTGTATATTCCTCCGCTACTGCTTCTATAATAGGAAAAACCGTTGAGGATCCATCAACTCTCACTTCTCCCTTATCATTTAAAGCAAATGCAGTAGACATTTCAAAACAGAGGAACCATATTGATAATACGAAAATCTTAATCGGTGTACGCATCCATTTCACGTGTTCTTCCTCCTAGAAGTAACCGGAAATAACAGGATTACAGATATAAGAATACTGCTAAACTATTAATTCGGTTTTAATTGTTTGTAAAAGTTTTGTAAAGTTCCACAAAAATCAACATACGATACAATTTTAATTCAGTAGTAGCTATTCATTTCCTCTGATGATTTCCCTATAAAATATTTATCCCCTATCCCACCATATACAAGTATCATTTATAGGGCCGCGTTTTTTAAATGTTGTATACTTGTCCACATTTATTACACGATATGCATAAACCATAAAAAAAAGCACACTATCTTTTCATATAGTGTGCTTTTTTACAACTTTTTTATTCATCATCTTGATCTTTGTTTTTATTGTCTTTATCATCTTTTGGAGCTTCACCATTTACTTCTTTGTTTTTCAAATCAAAGTAAGCGTCCATAATTTCACGACCAATATATCCATTAATACCAGTCTTATCATCATGTACCCATGGAACGACAACAGAGAATGCTACTTCTGGATCTTCAAGTGGCGCATAACCTACTAATGTTAAGTTATATGTTTCCACACGTTCACCTTTTGCATTTCTACCAATCTCTTTATCTCCACCATACACAGTTTGAGCTGTACCAGTTTTCCCAGCAGCTTTATATTTTGCACCTGTAAAGTACTTTGTAGCTGTACCACCTGAATCATTATACACTTGTCTAAATCCTTCTTGAACACGTTTAATTTGCGATTCTGGCATATCAATACGATTTAATACTTTCGGTTCCATAGATTGAACAACTTTCCCAACTTCATCTGGTTTCACTGCCGGTTGACGAATTTCTTTTACAACTTGTGGTTGCATACGATATCCACCATTGGCAATCGTCGAAATATATTGCGCTAATTGAAGCGGTGTATACGTATCATACTGTCCAATTGATAAATCTAGTAAGAAACCTGGTTGACTACTCTTACCCATCTGACCAGCAGATTCATTCGGTAAATCAATTCCTGTTTTTACACCAAGTCCAAACTGTCCGAAATAATAACGCATCGTATCAAATGCTTTTTGAGGTATATCTAACGTACCACCTCTCACATATGGAACACCGGCGATATTCATCGCTGTTTTAAACATATAAACGTTAGAAGACATTTTTAAAGCTGTAAGGTCATTAATGTATCCCATCGTTTTCCAAGACGACTTCGTAGGTGTACCTTTTAATTTAATTGGTTCATCCAATTGTACTGCCCCTGGTTGAATCGCACCAGTTTGATATCCAGTAAGTACTGTTGCACCTTTTACAGTTGACCCCATCGGATAAGAACTTGTCATGGTACCTAATGCAAAGTCATTTACTTTCGTTTGACCATCTTCGTTAACTAATTGTTTCCCCGCCATAGATAAAACTTCACCATTTTTTGGGTTCATCATTACAACAAATGCGCGATCTAAAAGAGGTTCACTTCCTTTAAACCTCATTAAATTCTTCGCAAGAATATCTTCCACGCGCTTTTGTAATTCCATATCAATTGTTAAGTTCAGGTCATTACCACTTTGTCCTTTTGATACATTAATCGTTTCTAAAATATTACCGTTTTTATCTGTAACATTTCTAACTTCTGCTTTCGTACCATGCAGGCTATCTTCATACTGTTGTTCAAGATAACTTTTTCCTACTCGGTCATTTCGATTGTAATCACGAACAAGATAGTAATCTAGTCTTTCTCTCGGTAAGCCTTCATCAGATGTCGACACCCCACCAAGTACACTTCGGAATAAATCATCGTACGTATATTTTCGCTCCCAATCAACATTCGTATCTACACCTGGTAATGCTGCTAGGTTTTCACTAATAATCGAATATTCCTTTTCTGTAGCATCCTTTTTAATAACTTGAGGTGTCATTGCATATCCGCCGTCCATCTTACTCTTAATCGCTAGTATTTCTAGATCTTTGGCGGATAATTGATTAATCTCTTCTTCTGTTACACGACTTCGCTGACGCTCGTCTAATTCTTTATCATCAATTTTTTTATCTTTAAACTCTTGACGATCTTTATTCGTAATTTTTTCTTTAGCTTCCTCTTTATGCATAGCAAGCCAATAATCTTTTTTATCGCGATCTGTTAATTTATCTGTCGGTACTTCAATCAAATCTGCTAGCTTTTTCGCTGTTTCTAAGCGATCCTCTGCAGTTGATCCTTTCATTTTTGTAAATGTAATAGTACGAATGGCTGCATTATCTACTACAGGTCGCCCATAACGGTCAAATATTTTCCCACGCGGTACAGGATTACTTATCGTTGAGTTTTCTTTCTTCTCCACTTCATTCTTATATTCTTCACCGCGAACAATTTGTACATATCCGAGCCTTACAATAACCGCGGAGAACATTAAAAACACGCAGAAAAACAACACGTTTAATCGAAAAGGAACGTGGGTCTTTTTCTTATTTTGCTTCTGCTTCTTGCTCATACAAACCCCCTCTACCAACAGCTATGTAATGTGAAAGGGACACCTTCATACAGGTGTCCTCACTGCTGTCTTACATCTTTTTCTATTCTAGCATAAAACAAACGAGAAGTTAACCTTCTGGTTCAGTTTGGTTTTGCGCGTTCCCTTGCGTTACAACACTTGTTTTACTCGCATTTCCCTCATCATATTTGACATTTTTAACTGCAAAATAAATAAGAAAATGTCCAGCACCTAAAATACATAATAAGTAAGGTAAACTTTTTTCAGGTGGAAAGAATAGTACAGCACATAAAAAACTTAAAATGGAACAGATTCTTCCGGCGTTTAACCATAACTCCCGAACAACGACATATTCCACACGCCATTCTCTCGCATTTTTTGCTCTACCAATTACGTCATATGTCATTGATCCGTACGGAACAAGTAAAATAGGGTATGCAATCGCAATACATGCTGCATAAATAAGTAATTTCGTGTATGTAACATTGAAAATAACTAAAAAGACGACAGCATATAAAATAATGCCTCCAAGTAAAATTGCTTTTTTTCGCCACTCTTTCTTTAACATACGAGCAACTAAGTAATAACATACAAAGGATACAGCAGAGTTCACTAAACTGTATTTCCCTAATGCGAACTCACTATTAGTTGCTAAATAAACATATACTGAAATGACAAAAATAAACGTTCCTTCTCTCAATCCTTGGAAAAAATGAGCTCGTGTAATCTTTCCCCAATTTTTATCAATCCGTCGTTCTTTCAATACTTGCACGATTTCATAACGCCCTTCACATTCTCTTTTAGATAAAAAGAAGCTTAAGACGATAGCAATTGCAAATAGAACTAATGAAAGAAAGAATATAACAGTATAACCACTCCATTTCTCCATACGTGAAATTGTGTATCCTGCTGCTATTGGTCCGATCATCCCAGAGAAGGATGTAAGAAGTCCAAGAAACCCATTAAAGAAATCTCTTGTTTCTGGTTCTGTAATTTCAAATGTCAATAAGTTAAAAGCCAACCAGTAAAAACCGTATCCTACTCCTAAAAGAGCCCCCATTAATAAAATATACTGAGAAGCACTTTTTCCTGCTACTAAGACAACGATAAAAAAAATTGCGAGCGTTCCTACCCCTATTCGTAATAAAATCGAGCGATCGATACGTTTCGCTAATTTCCCCCCTACAAGAAATGTGAGAGGCTGTAATACCACGCTTGCTAAATTATACAAGCCAAGATTCACATAATTTTGTGTTTGTTTCCATAAATAAATATTTACAAACGTATTCGATAAAGAAATTGCGAGCGTGTATAAACCTCCTATAAGGAGCAATAACACTAAATCCCGATTCACTTCAACGTCACCAATTATATGTTTCCATTTCATACACAACTCTCCTTTACTTCATGTTCTAGTCTTCCAAAGACAAGCCCAATTATGTAAAAGGAAAGCATAGAAAAAAGCTAGGGGCTCTCCCCTAGCTTTTTCTATATTTATTACAATTATTTTGCTTCTTGGTAACGTTTTTCAGCAGCGTTCCAATCTACAACGTTCCAGAATGCACCGATGTAGTCTGGACGACGGTTTTGGTAGTTTAAGTAGTAAGCATGCTCCCAAACATCTAAACCGATAACTGGCGTTTTACCTTCAGTTAAAGGAGAATCTTGGTTTGGAGTGCTTGTTACTTCTAACTCACCATTGTTTACTACTAACCAAGCCCAACCAGAACCGAAGCGAGTTGCGCCAGCTTTTGCGAATTCTTCTTTGAATGCATCGAAGCTACCGAATTTTGCTTCAATTGCAGTTGCAAGTTCACCTACAGGTTGTCCTCCGCCATTTGGAGATAGGATTGTCCAGAAGAATGTATGGTTAGCATGTCCGCCACCATTGTTACGTACTGCTGTACGGATTCCTTCTGGTACTTCGTTTAAGTTTGCAACTAATTCTTCTACGCTTTTGTCAGCTAATTCTGCATGACCTTCTAAAGCAGCGTTTAAGTTTGTAATGTACGTGTTGTGATGTTTTGTATGATGGATGTTCATTGTTTCTTTGTCAAAGTGAGGCTCTAAAGCATCATACGCATAAGGTAAATTTGGTAATTCGTGTTTTGCCATTGTTATATTCCTCCCAGTTTATGTATTGCCACTTAAGTGACATACAACTTCATTCTACCCTAATTGCCATAGGGTGCAAACAAATAAATCACATTGTCTTGCTATCATTAAAGTAGCAAAATTCCCACTTCTTTTCAATTAAAATGCTCATATATTCCGTAAAAAAAGCTTCCTTCTACAAGGAAGCTTCCTGCTAACATAATAAACATGTGAAATGGATATGGACCCTGTAGGACTCGAACCTACGACCGGACGGTTATGAGCCGTCTGCTCTAACCAGCTGAGCTAAGGGTCCACAATTATGTATGTAACAACATATCAAATAAAGGAATTCCTATCGGATATGCTCTTTAAGAAATGTAAGATAAATTTACCATATAGAAAAGAAAAGTGTCAATTGTATTTTTCTTATTTAAAAGAAGAAAGTTAATAAAAGAAATTTAGTTATCTCCACTATATGTAAATATAATATATCTTGAGATTCTCTAGATTACTACGTTACAATGATTTTATACATACATAAAGGAAGTGAATCTATGTCCATATTTACCCAATTCGTAAAAAGCATATACTCGCCTAAAGATATGGCGCTATTCCGTTTTCAAAAAATCGGTAAAACCATTTTGTATATTATGCTACTTTGCTTAATTACTACTATTCCAAGAACTTTTTTGTACGGTAGTTTTATCCAAGATGGTGTAAGCATGGTAAATCAAGTCATCGATAAAGATTTACCTGATTTTAAAATTGAAAATGGCGAACTAAAAGCCGATATTGATCAACCTATTGAAAAAGAAGAAGGAAATGCACTTTTCGTATTTGATCCAAATTCAACAGACCTAGAAAAATATCAAAATAAAACAGGTTTATTTGTTTTAAAAGATAAAGTAGTCTCTATGGGAAATGGTCAAATACAAACGTATTCTTATAACGATTTGTTAGGTGCATCTCTTGAGAAAAAAGATCTACAAGAATTTATTTCTTTATTCGATAATATTTATCCAATTTTATTATTTGTTATTGGATTCTTAGTGTACCTATTCCAATTATTCATCACTTTTGTAGGTGTGACTTTACTTGCGTTCATCGGTTCTGCTATGAGCGGTCAACGTAAACTATCCTATAAACAAGTTTGGACACTAACTGCATACAGCTACACAATCCCAACAATCTTCTTTATGATTATGGATGCATGTAAGATTGTCGTACCTGGATCAACATTCATCTATATCGCAGTTGTTTTAATTGTTCTGTACTTAACGATTAAAGAAGTTCCAAAACCGAAAGAAAAATAAGAACGAAAAAAAATGCCTAAATAGGCATTTTTTTTTTGGACAAGCATATATTCCTAGCAAAGGAGTGAAGAATATGAAGAGATTAGGTATATTCCTATTCGTGCTTGTTCTCGGTTATATATTTTATTACGATATAAAAATCGGTACTTTACCGATGTTAAGTTCATATAAAAAAACAACTGCTGCTCAAACGATTAAAAAAGAAAACACAGACAGTCAGCAGAATAAAGAGAACAAAACAGAAAAAGAAACGGATGTATCTTATAAAACAATTGAAGTAAAAACTGGTGAGACAGTTCTTTCTATTACAGAACAAATTAACAAGAAAAAAATTCCTTCCATAGAAAAAGTCATTGACGACTTTAAACAATTAAACAAAAGTACATCTGCTACAAAAATACAAATTGGAAAGTCTTATAAATTCCCCTTATATCAATAAGCTATCACTTAATCCTTGTCAATTACATAAAGGCGCTGATACAATAGTAAAAGTGAAACCGAGTACTTCGGTTTCTATAGCCCTATATCACGTATACTATCATTGATATGAGGGACTAAATAAGAAACTTCTTTTATAAGGAGAGCGATCTATTCGTGAATGAAATGACTCATCGTACAAAAACACGTCCAGTTAAAGTCGGTAATTTAACAATCGGCGGTAATAATGAATTAATTATACAAAGTATGACAACAACAAAAACACATGATGTTGAAGCAACAGTTGCTGAAATTAAGCGTTTAGAAGAAGCCGGCTGTCAAGTCGTCCGCGTTGCCGTTCCAGATGAACGCGCAGCAGATGCTATTGCTGATATAAAAAAACAAATCAACATTCCACTTGTTGCTGATATTCATTTTGATTATCGCCTTGCTTTAAAAGCAATTGAAGGCGGCATTGATAAAGTACGTATCAATCCAGGTAACATTGGTCGTCGCCATAAAGTAGAAGCTGTTGTAAATGCAGCAAAAGAGCGCGGTATTCCAATCCGTATTGGTGTAAACGCTGGTTCATTAGAGCGTCATATTTTAGAAAAGTACGGGTACCCAACTGCAGATGGTATGGTTGAGAGCGCGCTACATCATATTAAAATTTTAGAGGACCTAGATTTCCACGATATTATCGTATCTATGAAAGCCTCTGATGTTAACTTAGCAATTGAAGCATACGAGAAAGCTGCTCGTGCTTTTGATTATCCATTACATTTAGGTATTACAGAATCTGGAACATTGTTTGCCGGAACTGTAAAAAGTGCTGCTGGTCTTGGAGCAATCTTAAATAAAGGCATCGGAAATACACTACGTATTTCATTAAGTGCTGATCCAGTTGAAGAAGTAAAAGTTGCTCGTGAACTATTAAAATCATTCGGTCTTGCGTCTAACGCAGCAACACTTATCTCTTGTCCAACTTGTGGTCGTATTGAAATTGATTTAATTAGCATCGCTAACGAAGTGGAAGAATACATCTCTACACTTCAAGTACCAATTAAAGTTGCAGTACTTGGTTGCGCTGTAAATGGCCCTGGTGAAGCTCGTGAAGCTGATATCGGTATTGCCGGTGCACGTGGAGAGGGATTATTATTCCGTAAAGGGCAAGTCGTTCGTAAAGTACCAGAAGAAACAATGGTAGAAGAACTGAAAAAAGAAATCGACGTAATTGCTGCTGAAATGGCTGCTGAACGAGAAAAAGAAAAAGAGACACAAGAACAATAAAAAGAAGGTTGCCACAACATTTGTGAGCAACCTTCTTTTCTACGTAAAAAAGCTCGTCAGTTATATAACCGACGAGCTTTTACTTTGCACATTTTGGACAACGACCATATATTTCAAACTTATGCCCCGTTACTTCATAACCGGTAAAATCTTTATTCATAAAATCCATTGGGCAGGAAGTAATCTCTTTCGTTCCCCCACAATCCAAACAAATAAAATGATGATGATGTTCCATAATAGAACAAGTAAAACGAAAATGTTTTTCACCATTTAATTCCGTTTGTTCTAAAACACCAATCTCAGCAAAAACTGTTAAGTTACGATAAATCGTATCAAAACTAAGCCCCGGATAATCGTCCTTCATATGCTCTAAAACGTCTTTCGCAGTTAAATAACGATTATGTGCTGCAAATAATCTGAGCATCTCTTCTCTTTTTCCAGTATGTTTGTATCCTTTTTCTTTCATTAGGCGTAAAGCTTCTGTTAGATTCATACCTATCCCTACTTTATGCAGTTTTTTTCTTCTTCCATAAAATCGCACCGATTAAAATAAGAACTGCTATCATAACAATTGTACCACCTGGCGCTAGATCAAGTTGATACGAAGCAAACATTCCACCAATTACTGCAATTTCACCAAATAAAATGGAAAAGAAAATTGTTTGTTTAAATCCTTTAGCAATACGAATACTTGCTGCAACTGGTAACGTCATTAATGATGATACAAGAAGAACCCCCACTACACGCATTGATACTGCAATGACAAGAGCAACTAATATAATGAAAATAAAGTGAATCCATTTCGCTCTTAAACCAGTTGATACTGCGTATTCCTCATCAAATGATAATAGAAACAGCTCTTTATATAATAAAATAATTGTCGCAACAACAACAATTGCTACAATCCCAATAATAATTAAATCTGTACTTGTTACAGCACTGACACTACCAAATAAATAACTAAATAAGTCTGTGTTAAATCCATTTGCAAGTGAAATGAAAATAACTCCAACCCCCATCCCTGCCGAAAGGATAATTGGAATTGCTAATTCTTGATAGTGCTTATATACAGTTCGTAACTTTTCGATTAGTAGCGCTCCACCAATCGAGAAAATCATCCCCATATATAAGGGGTTTAAAAACCCACCTGTAAAAATGGTTTTTTCAAGTAATAAACTTGCTGCAATACCCGATAACGTCACGTGACTTAATGCATCCGCAATAAGAGATAAACGACGAATAACAACAAACACACCAATTAACGGTGCAACAAGTCCAATTAAAATACCTGCGTATAAAGAATTACGTAAAAAGTCATATTGTAAAAAATCTTGTATCATTATATCCTCCCGTGATGCTCATGTTCGTGTTCTAAACGATGAACATGATGTCCATATAAGACGGACATTTCTGCATCTTCTAACTCTCGGAACTTCTCTACATTCCCATGGAAATGTAGATGTTGGTTTAGGCATGCAACATGTGTTACTTTTTCAGTAACAGCTCCCATATCATGAGTAACAAGAATTAATGTGATCCCGAGCCTTTTGTTTAAATCCTCTAATATTTCGTAAAAACTTTCCACATTTTTCACATCGATTCCAACAGTAGGCTCGTCCAAAATAAGCAATTCAGGATCACTAACGAGCGCACGAGCAATAAATACACGCTGTTGCTGTCCACCAGAAAGCTCTCCAATGTTACGACCTTGAAACTCACTCATCCCTACATCAGCAATTGCTTTTTCTACCTTTTTCTTATCCTCTTTTGTGAAAAAGCGAAAAAGCCCTTTTTTCGAAACAAGTCCCATTGACACAACTTCAGAAACAGTTGCTGGAAAACCAGAATTGAAACTATTTGCCTTTTGGGATACATAACCAACTTTGTTCCATTCCTTAAACTTCTTACTATCAACGCCAAACACGCGAATACTTCCTTCTTTTGGCTTTAAAACACCTAATAAACACTTAAGTAAAGTTGATTTACCTGAACCATTCGGTCCCACTAAACCTAAAAAAGCTCCCTTCGGAACTTGCAAATTAATATTTTCTAACACATTCCGATCTTCGTATCGGAATGTTAAACCTTCAATTTCTAATATATTATTCATAGCATCTCACCTATTTTAATTCAGAATGATTCCGATTTATATCTATTTGAATTATAGTACAGCTTATTATAGTTGTAAACCAATCTGCCTAAAATATATCTATTTTTTCAAGAAACCTTACTATTATAACAAAAAGCAGAGAAAAATTCTCTGCTTTCGAAAAATATTCCTATAAACTTTTTAGTGAATAGCCGATTTAAACTTACCACCATTTGTCTCTTGCGTGCTCATAATCGTAACAAACGCATTTTCATCAATTTCATGCACAATTGATTTTAACTTCGTCACTTCTAGACGCGTTACAACTGCATAAATAACTTCTTTTTCTTTATCCGTGTAACCACCTTTCGCTACAAGCTTTGTAGTTCCACGGCCAAGACGATGCAAAATCGCGTTTGATACTTCCTCATATTGATCAGATACAATTAAAACCGCCTTCGTTTCATCTAGCCCTTGAATTACTGTATCGATCGTTTTAAATGCGATATAGTACGTCATAACAGAATACATCGCTTGTTCCACACCAAACACAAATGCTGCCCATGCAAAAATAAATAAGTTCACAAACATTACGAATTCACCAACAGAGAACGGTAATTTCTTCGTTAATAAAATCCCCATAATTTCAGTTCCATCTAGCGATCCACCATGACGAATTACAAGTCCTACACCAAGACCTAAAATAAGACCACCAAACACTGTCGCTAAAATAGGTTCTGTTGTAAATGGTGGTACCGCATGTAACGTTGACTCAATGAAAGCTAATGCTACAATACCAAATGTCGAAGATAACATAAATGTTTTTCCAATTTGCTTATAACCGGAATACATAAATGGGATATTGAGAACAACGACTAAAGTAGAAAAACTTAACCACCAAATGTTAGGAGTAAGATAATCTAATATAAGAGAAATACCAATAATTCCACCATCAATAATTTTATTTGGCATTAAAAATAGTTCAATTGCTACCGCCGCGCATGCTGCTCCAAAAATAATCATAACTAAACGATAAATGAGATGAATAACACTTTCTTTTCGATGTTGCTTTTGCTCCATAAGTCCTCCCTTTACTCTTTTTCTGTAGTTTTGTCCTTATATTATAACATACGCTTCTTTTCCTCATGAAAAAAGAAACTCCATACGAATATGTACAAGCTATATGCTCATATATTTCGATAGAAGAACGCGTGAAGGAGGATAATAAGATGAACCTCATTAAACAAATTGTTAATAAAAAATTAAATCATATTTCTACAAAAGAGTTATTAAAATATAGCAAAGAATATGAAGTTCCCATTACAGCCGCACAAGCTGATCAAATCGTTTTACTTATGAAGGGTAAAAATATTAATATTTACGATAACAACGAGCGACTAGAGCTCTTAAAACAAATCGCAAAAGTAACTTCCCCTGCCACTGCCCAACAAGTAAATACATTATTTCAGCAACTACTAAAATAAGGAGGGGATTTCCCCCTCCTTATTGCGCTTTAATTTTTTCAAGAAGCCCTTCATCAAAAGTGCCGTTTTTCAGCATTTCGATTTCCAATTTGTATGGTGGCTTCTTATCTTTTTTATCTTCCCCTACATACGGTGTTTCAAGAATTTTTGGTACATGCATTAACTGTGGATGATGTACAATGTGATGCAATGCTTTATACCCAATGTGACCAAATCCAATGTTTTCATGACGGTCTTTTCCTGCTCCGCGTACATTTTTACTATCATTAATATGAAGTACTTGTAAACGATCTATACCAACGATCTTATCAAATTCGTTTAATACGCCGTCAAAGTCATTTACAATATCATATCCTGCATCGTGCGTATGACACGTATCAAAGCATACAGATAGCTTTTCATTATATTTTACACCATCAATAATTTTTGCAATTTCTTCAAAGCTACGACCGCATTCTGTTCCTTTTCCTGCCATCGTCTCTAACGCAATGTTAACCATCTGTTCTGGCGTTAATACTTCATTAAGCCCTTTAATAATTTGTTGAATACCAGCATCTGCTCCAGCACCAACGTGCGCTCCTGGGTGAAGAACAATTTGTTTCGCTACACCTAATGCCGATGTTCTTTCAATTTCCATGCGAAGAAAGTCTACGCCTAATTGGAATGTTTCTGGCTTCGTCGTATTCCCAACATTAATAATATACGGCGCATGGACGATAATTTCCTCAATTCCGTTCAGCTCCATATGTTTTCTTCCTGCTTCTATGTTCAATTCTTCAATTGGTTTTCTTCGTGTATTTTGCGGTGCACCTGTATAAATCATAAACGTTGTTGCACCGTATGAAACAGCCTCTTCACTTGCTGCTAATAACATTTTCTTACCACTCATGGAAACATGAGATCCAATCTTTAACATACAATCACCTCTTCAATATACAATAGATATAATGATAGCATAATTTGTAGAAATATGTAGTGAATTGTTTGTTCACAAAAGATGCACTACACAAATTTATATGACTATTTATACAGACTATACTTTTCATTTAAATTAGCTGGATTAAGTGAAACTTTAATCAATACTTTTCTATCCATATTGATTACATCTCCCACAAATAGCGGGATAAAAAAAGATAAGGGAAACCCCTTATCTTTTTTTATTGCCATATTTTTTCTTCACTTTGTCACGTTCTGTTGCAAGTTTACGTTTATAGTTTGGTTTTACTTTTTTCGGTTTTTTAATAACTTTCGTTGCCATAACATCAAGTTCGTCATTTGGTTTTTTACGGCTCTTACGACGACGACGCTCACCTAAATCGGCCCACTCATCTCCGCGTAAATCTACATGCTTGAACTCAATATGACGTTGTTTTTCTAAACTATCTAACGCTTCTTCGTTTGCTGGATCATATATCGTCACTGCAATACCAGAATGCCCCGCACGTGCTGTTCTTCCAACGCGGTGAACGAAGAAATCTAAATCTGATGGTAGCTCATAGTTAATAACATGGCTAATCCCTTCAATATCAATACCACGTGCTGCTAAATCAGTCGCAACAATATATTGGAATTCAAGGTCACGAATTTGTTTCATCATTTTTTTACGATCACGTGGTGATAAATCCCCGTGAATTCGTCCAACTTTTAAGCCACGTTCCATTAATCCATCAGCAACTTGGTCTGCCATCTTTTTCGTATTCGTGAAAACAACTGCTAAATACGGTTTAAATTGAAGTAGCATTTTATGCACTAAATCAATTTTATTACGATGTTTAGAAGGCACTAAATAGTGTTCAATGTTTCCAGCTGCAACTTGTTTTGGATTGATATGAATATGCTCTGGATTCTCCATATACTTCTTCAGAAACGGTTTTAGTTTTTGAGGAATTGTTGCAGAGAAAACTAACATTTGCAAGTTTTTAGGCATGCGTGCTGCAATTTTATCTACATCATGAATGAATCCCATATCAAGCATTAAGTCTGCTTCATCGACAATAATCGTATTTGCTTTATGAACAAATAATGCTTGCTCTTCTACTAAATCTTTAATACGTCCTGGTGTTCCAACTACGATATGAGGTTGTTTTTTCAACTTTTCAATTGAGCGTTGTTTATCAGTTCCACCAATTAAACAACGTGCTGTAATCATTTGGTCTTCCGCACAAAACTTTGTTAATTTCACGATTTCTTCGTAAATTTGTTGTGCTAACTCACGAGTAGGCGCTGTAATAACAAGTTGTACTTCTTCACGACTTGCATTAATTCTGTTTAATGTAGGAAGTAAGTATGCATGTGTTTTCCCAGAACCTGTTTGGGATTGTCCAATTACACTTACACCTTTTTTCACGACCGGGAAAATTTTCTGCTGAATTCCTGTCGGCTCTGTAAAGCGTAGTTCACGAACTGCATCTATTAAAAATGGTTTAAAATCATACTGTGTAAAAGTTTGTTGTGTCATAAGTTACACCTTCTTTCTAAAATTTCTACTGCGCGCACAAATCAGTCAAGTCTACATTATATCGAAATCTACAAGTAAAATCCATCTTTAGTTTAGGTTTTCACTTCAAAAACTAACCTTCTTCCCTTTTATTGCATATTGTATGTGTATATACCTAACTGAAGAAAGGAGGATTTCTCACATGTTTCCGAAATCCCCTACAAGGCAAATGTATCCGAATCCAGGGCAACAACCTTATACACCATATCCAATTCCACAACTACCACCAATGGCACAAAAAAAGAAAGGTTTTCTTGCTAAGCTTTTTAAAAAACACGATCCAACCGAGCCTTTTATGCAAATGGTTCCACCTTACCGACAAATGGAAGGGCAACCGATGATGCATCAGCAACCACCACCGCCACAATATCAACAGCAATATCAGCAGCAATACCACCAACAATATCAGCAGCAACATCCACAATATCAACCATACATGCAGCAACACCCTGAGCAAATGATACCGCCTCAAATGTATGAATCAAATGAAACGCGCGGCGGCGCAACTACAGCTGCGGCAACAGCAAGCAGTGGCATCGGCAGTTTCTTTTCGAACTTAATTTCGAATCCCACTAATATGATAAACAACATCGAAAAAGTATCTCAAGTCGTTCAATCTGTAGGTCCTGTCGTCGAACAGTATGGTCCTATTATGCGTAGTCTACCAAGCATTGTTAAAATCCTCACCTCTGGAAAAAGTACGGAAGAAAATCAAACGGAAAATGTAACAGAGCCAGTTGAGGTAGAAAGTCCGCCTCCTGCACCTCAAAAAAAGAAACGAAAACGAAAGAAAATAGTGATTGAACCTGTAATAGAAAAAGAGTTACCGAAAGAACCAGTTCAACAAACAGCAACAAAACCAAAACTATATGTGTAACAATCCTTTGTTTTCTATCCACTCCTCCTTTATAATGTAAAAGACTATGCACAAAAGTATCCCTTGTTTAGAAGGAGAGGATTACTCATATGAAAATTGTTAAAATTTCCCCTCGTGGTTATTGCTACGGTGTTGTCGATGCAATGGTAATTGCACGTAATGCTGCATTAGATAAATCATTGCCGAGACCCATTTATATTTTAGGTATGATTGTTCACAATAAACATGTTACAGACGCTTTTGAAGAAGATGGAATCATCACATTAGACGGTCCAAGTCGCTTAGAAATTTTAGATAAAATTGATTCTGGTACTGTTATTTTCACAGCACACGGTGTTTCTCCAGAAGTTAAACAACGCGCAAAAGAAAAAGGTTTAACAACAATCGATGCCACTTGCCCAGATGTTACCAAGACGCATGACCTTATCGAAGCTAAGAAAGCGGAAGGGTATCATGTCATTTATATCGGTAAAAAAAATCATCCAGAGCCAGAAGGCGCAGTTGGTATTGCACCTGACATCGTTCACCTTATCGAAAGAGCCGATGATTTAAAAACCTTAGAAATCCCAACAGATAAAATTTTAGTAACAAATCAAACAACGATGAGTCAATGGGATGTTCAACATTTAATGGAGGACATTCAAAAAAAATTCCCAACAGCAGAATTCCATAAAGAAATTTGTTTAGCTACTCAAGTTCGCCAAGAAGCTGTCGCTAAACAAGCTGATGTTGCAGACTTAACAATTGTTGTTGGTGATCCGAAAAGTAACAATTCAAATCGCTTAGCACAAGTATCACAAGAAATCGCGGGTACAAAAGCATATCGAGTTGCTGATGTAAGCGAAATTCAATTAGAGTGGCTACAAGGTGTAGAAAACGTAGCTGTTACAGCAGGTGCTTCTACTCCAACGCCAATTACGAAAGAAGTTATCGCTTTCTTAGAGCAATATGACCCAATGAATCCCGCTACATGGGAAAGAGTTCGAAAAGTACCGTTACAAAAAATATTACCTCGCGTGAAAGTGAAAAAAGAACAATAATAAAAACCGTTGCTTACATGAGCAACGGTTTTTATTTTTCTTATACAAATATAAATGGATCTGTATGTAACTGCGAAGCATGAATGTGTACATTGAGTTTCTTTGCATCCACTTTTTCTTGTAATTGCTTTTGCACACCTTGTTTCATTACTTTTTCAACATTATGTCCTGGGTCAACTATATTTAAACCGAGCATCATCGCATCATGAGCAACATGATAGTACATGTCACCAGTTACATATACATCTGCTCCTTTAAATTTCGCTTGGTTTATATATTTATTACCATCTCCACCAAGTACAGCTACTTTACGCACTTTATCATCTAACTTACCGACAACTCTTGCGCCCTTCACGTCTAATGATTGTTTCACATGTTCTGCAAATTGGCCAAGCGTCATTTCTTCTTGTAAGTATCCTATTTTTCCTAGGCCTAACGTTTCACCTTTATTATCAAGCGGATACACATCGTACGCTACTTCTTCATAAGGGTGCGCCGTTACCATTGCTTTAATCACTTTCCGCTGTAAGGAAGCTGGAATAATCGTTTCGATTCGCACTTCTTCTACACGTTCTAACTGTCCAGTTTCCCCGATATAAGGATTTGTCCCCTCTTGAGGTACAAATGTGCCTGTACCCTCGCTACTAAACGTACAGTGGCTATAATTGCCGATATGACCAGCACCTGCGTCTCCTAATGCTTTCCTTACTTCTTCTGCATGAGTGACTGGCACAAACACAACAACTTTTTTCATTTCTTCTGCATATGTCGGTGCCAAAACTTCTGTATTTTGCAATCCTAACGCCTCAGCAAGTAAATCGTTTACCCCGCCCTTAGCAACATCCACATTTGTATGCGCTGCATAGATTGCAATATCATTTTTAATACACTTTTCAATAATTTTCCCATACACCTTATCTGTATGAATCGCTTTTAACGGGTTAAAAATTAAAGGATGATGAGCAATAATGACATTTGCCCCTAATTGAATTGCTTCATCCACAACTTCTTCCGTTACATCTAGCGCAATCAATACGTGCTGCACGGGTTTATTAAGCGCTCCAATCTGCAGACCAATCTTATCTCCTTCCATTGCCAAATGCTTCGGATACATACTTTCAAATAAAGAAATAATTTCATGGCCGTTTGGAATTTTACTCATGATAAAACCTCCCCTATCATTTTCATTTTCGCTTCTACTTCCCCACGCTTCGCTTTTGTTTCTTCAGAATCAGCCGCACGTTCTAACTGTTTTAAAATATTTTGGAAGTTTTTTAATTCTCCTTCCCATTTTTCAACGAAGGCTTCACTTTTTTCTGTTATTAAAAATGGTCCCATAAACAATTCAGCTTGTTTATTTTCAGAGTAAGGCGCTACAACATTTCCGCGCTCCCCTACTAAAATTTCGTAAATTTTCCCATCTTCTTTTACGATTTTTTCATGGATAAGCTCCCAACCATTCTCAATAAACCATTCACGAATATGATGCGCTGCAATATTAGGCTGTAAAATTAAACGTGTTACACCTTCTAATTTTTCTTTACCACTTTCTAAAATGTCACGAATTAACGCTCCGCCCATTCCGGCAACCGTAATTACATCTACTTCTCCTGGTGCGATAACAGCTAATCCATTCCCTTTACGCACATCTACTTTATCTTGTAAACCACTTTCAGCTACAGTTGCTTGCGCAGAGCGAAATGGTCCATCTACAACCTCTCCTGCAACTGCTTTTGTAGCAATATTATTTATAATTGTATAACACGGTAAATACGCATGATCCGATCCAATATCAGCAACTGTAGATCCTACTGGTATTTCACGTACAACTTCTTCTAATCGTTTTGAAAGCTTTACTTCATTCATGTATTTCCATTACTCCTTCTCTTGTCAGTCTGTCTCCATGATAATGAATTTATAGTAGTTGTTGCAAGCCCATAACAACAATTCACCGCTCTATCATTCATCGTATTTTAGAAAATATAGAAAAACAAGCCCTTTGCATAAGCAAAAGGCTTGTCATACGGAACTTTATTTTTTCTTCGATAACCAATCAGCTACTTTAGCGGCTTGATCAGCTGGAACTATATTGGCAGGCATATTGCCTTTTCCTTTCGAAAGAATTTCTTTAATTTCATCCTTTGAAAGTTTCCCACCAATTTTTTGTAAGTTAGGTCCAACTGCCCCTTGTAACTGATCACCATGGCAGCTCGTACAGCTTTGCTTCACAATATCTTCTGGTTTTGATGCCGTTTGTGCTGGCTTCCCGCCATTTTTTGCATCAGCTAACTCTTTAGATTTATTTAGCCCCTGAAATGAAAATACAAACATAACGATAATACCCAATGCTGCAATAAGAGCGAACGGAATCAGCGGATTACGTTTCATATCTCTTCTCCCCCCTCTATACCCCTAAATAGTTAGATGATTCAGTCATTTATATTGTACTTGAAAACGCTCTATCAGAAAAGAGCAAACTACTACTTGTTAAAAATATTCCATAAATTCAGTTTATTGTTTTTTATTGTCATATCGCTTATTATTTCGATAATTATTAACGTTTCTCATCATATTTTTCGCTTTTCTACATATATTTTTGTATATAATAAACAAAATTAATCGAAAAATCGAAAAATGAGCATTTGCAAATCAAAAGACAATTCTGTAAAATAAATTACAAGAAATTGTAATCGTTGCCCATAGCTAAATTTTAACAAAAATTAACAAAATAAAAAAGTTTACTTCACAAAAGTGAAGTAAACTTAAAAAATAACCTATTCTAAGAAATCCTTAAGACGCTTACTACGGCTTGGATGTCTTAATTTGCGAAGTGCTTTTGCTTCAATTTGACGAATACGCTCTCTCGTTACGCCGAATACTTTCCCAACTTCTTCAAGCGTACGAGTTCGTCCATCATCTAAACCGAAACGAAGACGTAGAACATTTTCTTCACGATCTGTTAGTGTATCTAACACATCTTCTAATTGTTCTTTTAGCAATTCATAGGCTGCATGGTCCGCAGGCGATGTTGCTTCTTGGTCTTCAATAAAGTCACCTAAATGGGAGTCATCTTCTTCACCAATTGGTGTTTCAAGAGAAACTGGCTCCTGTGCAATTTTTAAGATTTCACGTACTTTTTCTGGAGCAAGATCCATTTCCTCACCAATCTCTTCAGGAGATGGTTCGCGACCTAAATCTTGTAATAATTGACGTTGTACACGAATTAACTTATTAATCGTTTCAACCATATGAACTGGAATACGAATTGTTCGCGCTTGGTCTGCAATGGCACGTGTAATAGCTTGGCGAATCCACCAAGTTGCATACGTACTAAATTTGAAACCTTTACGATAATCGAACTTTTCAACAGCTTTAATTAGACCCATATTACCTTCTTGAATTAAGTCTAAGAAAAGCATACCACGGCCTACATAGCGCTTTGCAATACTTACTACAAGACGTAAGTTTGCTTCTGCAAGACGACGTTTCGCTTCTTCATCGCCTTCTTCAATACGCGTTGCAAGTCGAATTTCTTCTTCTGCAGATAGTAAGTCTACACGACCAATTTCTTTTAAATACATACGAACAGGATCGTTGATTTTAACCCCAGGTGGTACACTTAAATCATTGAGGTCAAACTCTTCTTCTGTTTTTGTAATTTGGCGATTATTAGGGCCTTCTTCGTTGTCATTATCACCAACTAAATCAATGCCTTGTTCACCTAAATATTCATAGTATTCATCCATTTGATCGGATTCAATTTCAAATCCATTCATGCGTTCTGCAATCTCTTCATATGTAAGAACGCCACGTTTTTTTCCGAGCTCAGTGAGTTGTTCTTTCACTTGCTCAAGGGTCATTTCAGTTTCAATTTGTTTAGAACGAGCTGGTTTGTCAGCCATCTGTTCCCCTCCTTACGCGAGATACAAACATTCATTATACTAAAACTTTATCAAAAAAGCTATTTTCTCGCTTTTTGATTTTGTAAATATGCTACATAATATTTAGCAGCCTCTACAGGATCTGTTTTTTCCATTTGTTTCACTTTAAAGATAATTTCCATCTTTTCAAGTTTTTCCTGATGCCGTCTAAGCGTCTCCAAATGGCCTTGCAACACTTCTTCTGTGTATTCTGGATTAATAAATTCATCCGTCGAAATATCAGTGATAATATTTTTCAACTTTTCATCAGAGAGCCAACTTAAAAATGTTCCAACTGAAGGTTCATTTCCCTTTTCATAATATGCGTATAGTTCATATAAAATCCCTTTATGTTCTTCTGTATGAAAATCTTCTATATGGGATTCCATACGAACAGCTACTTCTGCACTTTGCAACATATGGTAAATAATTTCTCTTTCCGCTCTTTCAAAACCTGTTAACTTCGGTTTTGTTTGAACGACTTGAGACGGTTTAGCAACCTGCTTTATTTGTTTTTGCTGTACCTTTTGTTCTTTGCGATATTGGTGCAATTGGTTCAAAAGTGTTTCCATTGAATACGAAAATTCTTGCGATAATGACTTCAAATATGACTCTGCCTGCATCGCATCTTGTAACAACGATAACTCTTTTAAAACACTCTTCACATATTCTTCTTTGCCAGACTCATCTTGCAAATTTTTCCCTAAACGCAAATAATTTATTTTAAAACCAACAAAACTCACACTTGATTTCACAAGATTTTCAAAAGCAGTAGTCCCATATTGTTGCACATATTCATCAGGATCAAGCTTATCTGGCAAGGATGTGACTTTCACTTGGCAACCAACTTTTAGCAATAATTGCCCTGCTTTCATCGTCGCTTCTCGCCCTGCTTTATCACCATCATAGCAAAGAACAACAGTTTCAACGTTACGTCGCAGAAGTTTTGCTTGTTCTTCAGTTAAAGCTGTTCCCATTGTCGCAACAGCTTCTTCCACACCACTTTTTACCGCAGCTAGTACATCGGCATATCCTTCGAAAAGAACCACTTGCCCACGCTTTCTAATAAACGGTCTTGCTTGGTGGAAGTTATACAACAATTTACTTTTGTGAAAAATCGGTGTTTCAGGGCTATTTAAATATTTCGGAGTGTCATCTCCTAACGCCCTTCCACTAAACGCTATCACCTTACCTTGTAACGTATAGATCGGGAACATAACTCTTCCACGGAAGCGATCATAATGACTACCATCCTTCTCACTTCTTATTAGAAGGCCAGCTTGTTCCATACTAGACAGCGATAAACCTCTTTTTTGTAAAATTTTCGTCGCTGCATCCCAAGCAGGTGATGCATAACCAATTTCAAACTTCTCAATCATCTCTTTCGTAATACCACGGTTTAATAAATATGAAAGTGCTTCATTTCCCTCTTCCGTATTTACTAATAAATGATGATAATACTTTTTCAATAATTCATGAGCTTGTTGCATGATGACAGTGTCATCAGATATGTCTTCTTGTTGTCCTTGCCCTGATGTATACTCTGCAACCGCAATTCCATTTCTTTCGCCTAGCTTTTGAACAGCCTCGGTAAAAGCCAGTCCTTCCATTTTCATTAGAAAGGAAAATACATTTCCACCTTCTCCACATCCGAAGCAATGAAAAATTTGCTTATCAGATGAAACAGAGAATGAAGGAGAATTCTCACCATGAAATGGACAAAGGCCGAAATAGTTACGCCCCTGTTTTCTAAGTTGAACGTATTCACCAATGACTTCTACAATATCGGATGATGTCCGAATCTGTTCAACAACTTCTTCGGGAATTCTGTTCCCCATAACTCCATCTCCGTGTCGTATTTTGTATTCGATATAAATTAAAAAATTCCTTTATAATTCGACAATATTTTTCTAAACTTGTTAGAAAGTGTTGCCGATTACATTGTATAAACGATTTTGAACCTTTCCTATAGGTCCTTTATCTGCATAAATCGCATATACATACTTGCTATATAAAATTGTATACATTTGCTCATCTGTTACAAATGTATCTCTTAGAAACAATACATACACACCTTTTTATAAGAAGAGTAGCAAGCCACATATACTGTTTGATCTTGAGATTTGTAACTTTTTCATGTTGATCCATATAACGATCAACTCCATTTTGTTCAGTATCTACAAAGATCCAATTGCCTTGCTATTTCCTTAAAGGATGAGCATATGATGCGACAAACAAAATTCCGACATGAAATTCCGCTCCAACTTGCACAATTTCAGCCTTCACGGGATATACATCTACACCAACTAATATGTTGTTGATGCTTTGCATATTTCTGTATTCTACATCCCTTCTGCGAATCCTTCCATAATGTGCGTTTTCTTGTATAGATTTTGTCGATTTAACGTAATTACATGTCTTTTTCGTAAATCCTATCCCTAGTTTATTCTGAAAAATTAAAGTCTAAACGTAAAATATAGGTTTTTATCACAATTTTTTATTATAATATATTTTCTTCAACTACGCTACATATCCCTTTATTTTTTCATCTTACATTTCAGGATGACAAACTCACACCTTGAATATACTAAAAGACAAAGGAGTATAAGTATAACCATTACACTACAATCTATTACAAAATCCATAGGTATCATATTTCACACGAGCGAAAAAAGCACATTCACCTTTGGTAAATGTGCTAAAACATTTTTTGGTTTTGCACTGCATTCACAATAATATTTGCTGTTTCTTCAATCGCTTTATTCGATACATCGATTACTTGGCAATTTATTTTACTAATTACTTCCTCAAAATGATTAATTTCTTCTTGAATACGATTAATATTTGCATATGTTGCTCCATCACTTAATCCAAGTGATTTTAATCGTTCTTTTCGAATATGATTTAACTTATCTGGCGTAATTTTCAAACCGAAACATTTTTCTTTTGCCACTTGATATAGTTCTTCAGGTGGGTCAACTTCTGGCACGAGTGGTACATTCGCAACTTTCAAGCGTTTGTTATGAGCTAAATATTGGGAAAGTGGTGTTTTTGATGTACGCGAAACACCAATCAACACGATATCCGCTTTTAAAATACCTCGTGCATCTCTGCCGTCATCATACTTCACAGCAAACTCAATCGCTTCAATCTTTTTAAAGTATTCTTCATCTAACCTACGGACAACGCCTGGCTCATATCTCGGCACTTGCCCCGTAATTTCTTCTATTTGATCAATAAGAGGGCCGATAATATCGTATGCCTCTACCCCTTCTTTTGCAGCCTCTGTTACTAAATATTTGCGCATATCAGGCTTAACTAACGTAAAACATATAAGTGCTTGATTACTCTTAGCAATCGAAATCACTTCTTTTAGTGTCCCTGTATCTTCTACATATGGTACACGTCTAATATCAGGAGCAAACGGGAATTGCCCCATTGCTGCTCGAACAACCAAATCAGCCGTTTCCCCTACAGAGTCAGATACGACATATACGATTTTATTATCCATTACATTACCTCACTTTAAACAAATTACACTTATTCGTTATTTACTAAATTTACAAACGCACGTGTAATATTTGTTTTTGTAATTCGCCCAATCACTTCTAAACCTTGTTTCGTATCTTTTACAACTGGCATTGCATCAATCTGTCTTTCTATTAATTCCATCGCAATATCATATAAAGAATCCTCTCTACGACACATCGCAATGTTTGGCATCCTTGTCATGATAATATTAACCGGAAGAGAGGTTAAATCCTGCTTTCCTAAGCTCGCTCTTAATAAATCTTTACGAGACACAACACCAACTAATAGAGTCATCTGATCTACAACGAACAATGTACCAACGTCCTCTAAAAACATCGTACAAATTGCATCGTATACGGAAACATTTTTATCAATTACAACCGGTCTAGATTGATAATCTTGTACTTTAATTTTCTTAACAGCTTCAGATAATAGCTGCCCCCCAGTTTTACCCGTATAAAAATAACCTACGCGTGGACGTGCTTCTAAATAACCAGCCATCGTTAAAATTGCTAAGTCTGGTCTTAGCGTCGCACGTGTTAGACCCAATTGCGCTGCAATTGATTCCCCTGTAATAGGACCGTGATCTTTTACAATCTGAATGATATGTTCTTGCCGTTTATTCAGCTCTATGATAATCACCACCTTTAATGCACAACGAAAAAAGTTATACTATCTCTTAAATATTATATACTAAATATGCTATTCGAAAAAGAAAGTATGTAAAAAGGACCGTATACGGCCCAAAATTATATTTGAAACTTATCAAGTTGTTCTAAAAAACGTCTTGATTTCAAATAAATTCCGCAATATTCATCATAATATGTATTCAATACTAAACGCATTTGTTTTTTTGTGCTATCCTTTACCGATACATTTCCGAGCCTATGTAAATCGAAATGGAAGAAAAGACGTAATAATTTATGAACAGCTTCTCCTACCGGTATACGATACGGGTCTTGCTCTGCATGACGTGAGCACAGAAAACCGCCTTCCCTAACGGAGAAGGCGACAAAGTCTGTTTCTTGATGACAAATCGCACATGTATCAAAGTACGGGCGCATCCCTAATACCGGAAGCATTTTCGTTTGATAAATTAATGATAATACTTCTGGATCAACACCCTCACACATATAATGCAACGTTTGATATAACATTTCAAATAAATACGGATTATGTTTTTTATCTTCTGTTGCTTTATCAGTTAATTCAACAATAAATGATGCATAAGCAGTTAAAAATATATCCTCGCGAATTTCTTTCATAGTTGAAATAATCTCGCCTTGTTGCAATGTTCCAAGCCCAGATCCCATTTGAATAAGAAACTGGCCATGTGTCATTAATTGCGACACAGATGCTAATCGGCTTTTCGGTTTTTTTGCCCCTCTTGCCATTGCACTTACCTTACCAAGTTCTCTTGAGAATATTGTAACAATCTTGTTCGTTTCTCCGTAATCTGTCGTACGGATAACGATGCCCTCAACTTTTTGAAACATGTTCGTCACCATCCAAGGTTTGAACAAAACGGGTCAAGAAATTGGAGAGTCTAGATGCGCTAGCTCCTCTTCATGTTGATCCATCTCATCGTTTACGTCTTTTTCCATTTCTTTCAAAAGCAAGTACGTTTCAATGCTTCCTGTTTTGGAGAAAAACTTCCAGGTAAAATCTAGCATAAGAATCCACCTTTCTCAATAAGCGTAGCCTATAAACCAATTTCCTTTGTTGTTATTAAATTGACCCATTTTGTCCATTTTCATGTGAGAAAAATTTTTCCTAATTTATCAAAGTTCATAAAAACCAATAATCAGTGGATGAACCAACCATCCACTGATTACAGCTTGACTCTATTTTAGTACTCATCCTCGCGGAAACCTAGGTCACGAAGCTGAGACATTTTATTACGCCAATCTTTTTGCACTTTTACCCATACTTCTAAAAATACTTTAGAACCAAGTAGCGCTTCAATATCAAAACGAGCTCGCTTACCAACTTCTTTTAACATTTTCCCTTGTTTTCCGATGATGATTCCTTTTTGTGATGCACGTTCAACAACAATCGTTGCATTTATATAAACTGCCCCGCCCTCACGCTTTTGAATCGCATCGATAACAACAGCCACAGAATGCGGCACTTCTTCACGTGTTAAATGTAGTACTTTCTCACGAATAAGCTCTGCAATAATAAATCTCTCCGGATGATCCGTTACTTGATTATCTGGATAGTATTGTGGTCCTTCTGGTAAATACTTTTTAATTGTTCCAATTAAAGCGTCCACATTATTACCGTCTAACGCAGAAATTGGTACAATCTCTGCAAACTCATGTAGTTTACGATATTGATCAATTAACTCTAGTAATTGCTCTGGATGAAGTTGGTCAATTTTATTAATTACTAAAAATACTGGTTGTTTCGTTTCTTTTAACTTCTCGATGATGAATTCTTCACCACGACCAAAGCCTTCGACAGCATTAACCATAAACAGAACGATATCAACTTCTTTTAATGTCGTTTGCGCCATCTTCACCATGAAGTCGCCTAGTTTATGTTTAGGTTTATGTATTCCTGGTGTATCAATGAAAATAACTTGTGCATCATTTTCTGTATATACACCTTGAATTTTATTACGAGTCGTTTGTGGCTTATCACTCATAATAGCAATTTTCTGGCCGATAATACGATTTAAAAATGTAGATTTCCCAACATTCGGTCTGCCAATAATAGAGACAAAACCTGATTTATAACCTTTTCTATTCATGTAAATCCTCCGCTAAAAATGCTCCTGGTAACAATTCTCCGACTGTCGTCTCTTGAACGTCACCATGTAAATTTGTTAAGTATACTTTCGTATCCTGTTTACATAATTCTACCATAACTTGTCGACATGCTCCACAAGGAGGTACTGGGCGCTTTGTATCTGCTACAACCGCAATGGCTACAAATTCTTTATCTCCTTCAGAAACCGCCTTAAATAAAGCTGTTCTTTCAGCACAATTACATAAGCCATATGATGCATTCTCAACATTACATCCACGATATACTTTTCCATCGCGCGTTAATAGTGCTGCACCTACTTGAAATTTAGAATATGGTACGTACGCTTGTTTACGCGCTTCGATTGCTTCTAGAATTAATTGTTTACTATTCATATTCCCGCATCCTTCCTGTTCACAGCTATGAAGAGGTACACTCTCTCATTAAAGCCCCTTACAGCACTTCCAAAGCTTAATAAAAGCTTCGGAATGCAACTATACCATATACGGTAAAAAGATAATAGCACCAATTATAACAGCTATAATTGCAAACAATAAAACCGCTCCTGCCGCAACATCCTTTGCAATTTTTGCAAATGGATGAATATCGGCAGTCGCTAAATCTACTGTTTTTTCCACAGCCGTATTTACCATTTCTAAACTCATTACACTCCCTATTACAATAAGTAATATCATCCACTCTGTTCTCGTAATATGGAAATAAAAGCCGCAGCATATAACAATGACTGCGGCTAAATAATGGATTTTCATATTTCGCTCATGACGAAAACAAAAGAATATACCAGCTATAGCATATCCAAAACTATCTATAAGTTTTCCTTTTTTCATCGTCCTAATCCAAAAGCTTCTAAAATTTCTTTTTGTCTTCCGAACATTTCTTTTTCATCTTCTTCTGTCATGTGATCATAACCAAGTAAATGTAAAAAGCCATGTAATGCCAAAAATCCAAGTTCACGATCGAAAGAATGTCCGTACTCTTCAGCTTGCTCTTTCGCCCTTGGAATAGAGATAATAAGATCACCTAACATGCGTGGCATCTCTGCACCAACAATCTCCATTTCTCCTTCTCCCATTTCTTCCATCGCAAAGGATATTACATCTGTAGGTTGATCTTTATCTCGGTAATCACGATTAATTTCTCTAATGCGCTCATTATCTACAAATGTCACCGATACCTCCGCACCATCCTCGATATTTTCCATTTGAGCTGCTTTTTCTAACACTTCACGAATTAAACTCATATACGCTTCTTTTACTTCTTCTGTTTCATCAATAAAATCAATTAACAAACTCATTCTTTCTCCTTTTCTTCCGGAAGTTCCGGATATGTAATACGCGAATGGAAAATACCATTTAACGTTTCACACAACGTTTTTCCAACGATTTGTAGTTCCTTAAACGTCAAATCACATTCACTAAATTGACCGTCTTGTAGTCGATCTTTAATAATACTTTGCACCAAATTATTAATTTGTTCTGGCGTTGGGTGATTCATAGAACGTACCGCAGCTTCTACACTATCAGCAATACCAACAATTGCCGATTCTTTCGAAGTTGCTTTTGAACCTGGATAACGGAACATCTCTTCTGTATATTTTTCTTTATCTTCTTTAATAGCTTTATAATAAAAATATTTCAGTAACGTTGTACCGTGATGTTGCCCAGCGATATCAATAATTTCTTGTGGAATATGATATTCTTCGAGCATTCTTACTCCATCCGTTACGTGAGCAATTATAATATCTTTACTCGTTACAGGATCTAATTTATCATGCGGGTTTTCAATTCCCATTTGGTTTTCAATAAAAAATTGCGGTTGTACTGTTTTTCCTACATCATGATAATATGCCCCTACACGCGCTAATACACCATTTGCCCCGACTGCTTCACAAGCAGCCTCAGAAAGATTCGCTACCATTACACTATGATGATATGTCCCTGGCGCTTCTAACAAAATTCTGCGTAAAAGCGGATGATTTGGACTTGATAGTTCCATAAGCTTCATGCTTGATACGATTCCAAGTCCACTTTCTAAATATGGTAAAATCCCCATAGCCAAAACGGATGATATAATCCCTGAAAGTGAAGCCATTAATAATTGCGTACCAATTTCAAGAGGCGAAAAATTCCCATTACGTAATAATAAGAGCGCCGCCAATACGACTACATTTAATACAGAAACGAGTATACCAGCTTGTAAAATCATTGTACGACGATTTTTTTCTCGCAAGAAAATACTAACCGATAATGAACTTAACAATACGTAAATCCCTACACTATAATTTAATGTACTCGTTACTCCTTCATTAAACATAATACTTCCGCATACAGAAAAAATCATACTCGTTAAAAAGACAAATCGATCACCAATCATTAGTTTTACAAGTATTGTTCCCATCGCAACTGGGACAACATATGCAATCCCCGCGTATTCAAGTTTTTGAAACAAACTAATGATTTTCATTAAGACGATTGTGATAGACAAAATTGTAATATACGCTAAAACATACGGTCTATCTTCTCTTTTTCTCTTTAAAAATAATTCAAATTGTTTATGCATAAAGTATAGTAACACACCAATGAGTACCGCTAATCCAACATAAGGTTGAAAGCCGTTCCCTTTTTCTAACAAACCAACTAATTTCAACTGATTATACACATCACTTGAAATTGTTTCACCTTCTCTAACAAGAACTTGTCCTTGAAGAATATAAACAGGTGGAACTAAATCTTCCTCTGCTTTTCTCTTCTCTTTCGTTAAGATCGGGTCATAAAAATAGTTTGCTGAAATTGCATATCTTCCTAGCGCCTTAATTGACTCTTTTAAACCATTATCAACATTAACACTATTCATCTCACTTACATATCGTTCTTTCGCATCTTTCAATTCGTCCATTTTAATATGCTCAGTCATGATACTATTAATCGCTGTGACCGCAGCATCTTTCGCTAATACTAATTGGCTCGAATCTGCATTAATCAAACTTAGTAAGTTTGAATCAGATAATTCTTTCGTTAAGTCAGCGGGTAGTTTCTTTTTTAACTTCTCCACTTTCTCAGCATCAGTCATCTTTTTTTGATCATCCGGTCCAACAGCTTTAATCTCTTGCACCACTTCATCCACTTTAGCAAAGACGTCATTCACAATATCAACTTTGTTTTGTTTATACTCACTTTTATATGTATATTGATCTTCAACTTTTGTAGCGGCTTCTTTTTTCTTTTTATCCGTTGTAACTTTATCTTCAATTTTTATAGGAGAATGGATTGTCTTTTTCGCAATAGAATACATATTAACATCTAATTGCTCTGGTTTTACATTATTCATAAGCGCAAAAAACAGCACTGCTCCTAATACAACGTAAGAAATCCAACTTAGTTTTTTCGAATGTTGTAAATTACGAAACCACTTAGAAATTTCTTGAGATCTTGACATGATTTCAATACCTTCTCCTCTCCAGAAATAAAGTGAAACTATTTATAGCTTTCATTTCTTCTACCAAACGATACTTTGAGGCAACATTTTATACACTAGTACCTATAGTTTATTTTCCTTATCTTTCATGATAGTAAAAAATATGACGTTCGCCAACCTTATCATACAAAAAGAAATGATCCTGACAAATAGGATCATTCCATTTTATCATATGCCTCAATAATACGTTGCACCAATGGATGTCTCACAACGTCCGTTTGTTCTAATGTAATAAATGACAGACCTGATACACCAGATAAAATATTAGCAGCTATAGATAGCCCTGATTTTACCCCTTTTGGCAAGTCTACTTGTGAAGGGTCCCCTGTAATAACCATTTTAGAACTAAAACCTAATCTTGTTAAAAACATTTTTATTTGAGCACCCGTTGTATTTTGAGCCTCATCTAAAATAACAAATGAATCATCAAGCGTACGCCCCCTCATATAAGCAAGCGGCGCGATTTCAATTACTCCTCGCTCCATCATACGCTGCGTATATTCTTGTCCAAGAATATCATGTAAGGCATCATATAATGGGCGTAAGTATGGATCTACCTTCTCTTTCAAATCCCCTGGTAAAAAACCTAAATTTTCTCCAGCTTCTACAGCAGGTCTTGTTAAAATAATTTTCTTTACATACCCTTGTTTTAAAGCCCTCACAGCCATTACTACAGCTAAGTATGTTTTTCCAGTTCCTGCAGGCCCTATCCCAAAGACAATATCATTCTTCTTCATCGCATGAATATATCGTCTTTGCCCCATTGTTTTTACACGAATGGATTTACCTTTTGCAGTCTTGAAAATTTCTTCTTCATATAACTCTTCAAATTGAGCAATTTTCCCTTGTTGTGCAAGCTGAATTGCATACGCAACATCTCTCTCTGAAATTGATATACTTTTACGAATTACAACAAGTAATTGCTGTAAGATTTTTTCTACGAGTGTCACCGTTTCAACTGCCCCAGATACATGAACAGTTTCTCCTCTAGTTACGATCGATACATTCAGTTCTCGTTCAATTACTTTTAAATGTGCATCATTGACTCCAAAAAGAGCGATTGCTTCGTTAGTATTTTCCAATTGTTGGTTCATTTCTACTAATTGTTCTGCCATTACTCAGTCTCCTTGAATATCGGATTCGGATATTGGTTGTGGCTCTGCAATATTTTCAACCACAGTATAATGCAATGTGACCTTTAGTTGACCCGCCTCAACCTCTTTACTCAAAATCTTATCACTTACAATCATAGCATGTTCATCCAATTTTTTCTTTAGTTCTTTTTCGGCCATCTCTTTCGCTACTTTCAGCGCTTGCTTTTCTGTATATTCTCGATTCGCTTCTTCCTCTTCTCTCACAACATCTTTTTCATATGCAATCGGCAGTGTAAAACCAAATAATTTCACATCATGCTTTACACTTTCAGTACGAGAGCGTTTATACTTATCATGCTGAAATCCCCATATTTTTATTTTCGTATCCCAAAATTTAAGAAAATGTTCATTGTATACATTACCAGTATACACTTGGAATTGCGTCTTTAACGGGACATCCACCTTAGATGTATACCACGTTTCTCCATACACAATACCTTTCGCTGAAACAATCGTCGGACTTTCCTCATTACCATATATTCCTGATACGAGAATCTGCCCTTTTTCTACATGATCATTTTTCAGTACAACCGGCTTTCCAACTTCTACGAACGTCTTTGTAATAATCGCTTCTTTTTTTGCTACTAAATTTTGCGGCCTTTGTTCCTTTTCTTTCTTCGGTTCGTTTTTTTCAACAATTTTAAAATGATACGTCGTTCCTCTTACTTCTAGTCCCGCCCAAGTAATGGCATTAATATTATCTGTCAAATGGCGTTGTACATCTTCTACATTCGGCATTTGAAATTGTAGTTTCCCTTTTTTAATACCCATTTTATCCAATTCTTTCATCAATATATATTCCGTTTCAGGTTTTGCTCCTGTAATTTCAATTTTCCAAACCATATTTGACATTGCAATCACACCAAAAAAGAAAATTAAAAAACCAATTAAAAATCCACTATTTTTAATTAAACGCTTATTCCAAAAAGGAAAACCATAACGTCCAATAAAATATAATTTACATTCATTTTTTCTATAAATTGGTTTTATTTTTTTCACATCGCGTAACAACATACAAAAAACTAACGTTTCATCAGCTATCTTTTTAACATCCCAAACTAATAAATTCCTCCGTACACATTCATTAACAAACCGTTCCGCTCCTCTACCTTCAATTCGCACTTTTACATATCCAAGCCACTTTATAAACCATTTATTTTTCATTTACCACCTTCACTACCTTTCTAAAAGTAGATATACTACTTTTTATTTGAAACATTAAAATAGCTCGTACTAAAATGAAACCGAGTAAAACTGTAATCAGTCTCTATCAACGGAACTTTTACAGGATAAAGAAGAAAAACTTCACAAATGGAAGTTTCACTTCAATCACCTTTTTTTTCATTTTCTAAAAATGTTACTTGCTCAATTATCCCTTCGAGCAAAAGCTCTTCTGGAAGAATCGTTTTAATAACAAAGGATTGTCCTTTAATTAATAATTGACCGTGTTTTAAAAGTAATCGCACTTCTTTATCTGAAAACACTAATAACCCCCGATGATTTTCTATATAAATATGTATTTGCCCAACAAGAGTAATCCGAGGTAGATCCATTAATACATCCACTGGTAGGTCTACTTGTTTTGTCAACCAATTTTTCATTTGTTCTAATTTCTTCATCTCGAAAGACCCCCTCTCATCCCATATATATGTATTTCTTCACAAGTGCCTATCGTGTTATAACGACTTCACTAACATAACTATATTCTGTAAGAGTTCATATCATGTTAATTAAAACAGCCGCTATATGAAATCATATTTGTCAGGACAATGATGGATCAGAGGATGTTACCTTTAATAATAGAAGTATTAATACAAGAATATGCGCCCCTACAGGATATCAGTACAAGTTACATTAAGAAATTGAGCCTAGCGAGAAGTTAGAAACTTGAAAAAAACTGTTACAATTCGTTCTGGATGTGACATACTGACCATAGAATAAGTAGTTGTCATTTATTGGACAAATGAGATAAAGTGAAACTTTAATCCCCCCTCACCAATCGGGCTGCCCGTTAATGAGGGATAAAATCAAAAAAAAAGAAAATTTCTCCACTCTGAATGTTACGTTGTAAGTAAGAATATTTTATAGATGGTTGTTATATGAATTTCAAAAAATATTAGGGTTCATTAAAAAATGAATTAATAAATGAGGAAATACGAAAGTAAATTGGCTTTAGTCAAGAAATTTCGAATGTTATAAAACAAATTATCGACAGTAATATCCGGCCATTTTATGCAACTGATGCAAAATCTAAAATAGTTAGAATCTCTTTCGTTACCTTTGAGGATTATGCTGAAGAGCAAGCTATAAAACTTCAATCTGATTTTCAGAAGGTTCGGTACTTAGCTTTTATTTGCGAAAGAAGTTTTAGTCAAGGAAGTAAGAATAGGTGTAGAATCGGAATTATACAAGGAAATAATAAATTGAAACTTTAACTAGAGGGGTTTCTATCACTTATAGAAACCCTTTTTAAGCAATATAGCGTTTCTCCTTAATAAGAACAATAAAAAAACGTCTCATACGAAATGAGACGTTTTTTTACGCTAATAGCTGGATAACCAGCTTATTCACAAGTGATCCGTCTGTTTTACCTTTTACTTTCGGCATAACAGCAGTCATCACCTTACCCATATCTGCTTTAGAAGTCGCACCAACTTCAGAAATAACTTGCTTGATTACATCAACTAGTTCTTCTTCAGTTAATTGCTCTGGCAAATATGCGCTTAAAATCTGAATTTCACTTTGCAGTTTATTAACAAGGTCTTCACGACCAGCTTTTTTAAATTCAAGGAGGGAGTCCTTATACTGTTTTACTTCACGAGCTAAAACTGTTATTTCCTCTTCTTCAGTAAGAGTATGTTGCAGTTTAATACCTTCATTTTGTAAAGCAGCCTTAACCATACGAATAACGGTTAATTTTTCTTTTTGTTTATTCTTCATCGCTTGTTTCATATCATCGTTTAAACGACCGAGAAGACTCATAACTTACACCCTCTCTTAGAATTTACGCTTTCTTGCCGCTTCAGATTTCTTCTTACGTTTTACACTTGGTTTTTCATAAAACTCGCGCTTTCTTGCTTCAGCAAGTGTACCAGTTTTAGAAACCGATCTTTTAAAACGGCGAAGTGCATCCTCCAAAGACTCGTTTTTACGAACGACTGTTTTTGACATTCTCTTTCCCTCCCTCCGAAACATCACACTTACATACTAACTTCAGCATGCAAAAAGAAACACTTCTTCAGCATGTCTTTTACGATTATAATACATTTTATCACTTCAGGTCAACTATTTGGCAGAATAAAAGAAGAATAGAAGCATTTCCTTTTCAAAAGTTATGCAAATAGCTAGTATCCTTTACTGATGAAGACAACTATATTTTTATCATTTCATCTTTTTTCATACAGGGATGCATGAAACGCCTCCCCACCTTATAGTACTTAACCGCTTCAAATAAAGAAAGCATGCAAACCGTTTCCGGTTGCACGCTCTTTTTATGCGCTAGCTGATTCTTTTTTTACATCATCTTCAAGAACACGAACAAATTGCGCTTCGTTATATGGATAACCAGCTTTCGTAATTTTCACTTTCACTAGCTTACCAATTAATTCTTCTGATCCTTCAAATACAATTTTCAAGTAGTTATCTGTATACCCTACATATAACCCTTCACGGTCGCCGTCTTTAAATTGCTCTTCTGGAATGATTTCAAGCACTTCACCTTCAAACGCTGATGCATATTCTTTCGCTAATTGATTAGATAGCTCAATTAAACGATGAACACGATCATTCTTCACATCTTCAGGAACTTGATCTTCCATGCGTGCTGCAGGTGTTCCTGTACGTTTTGAGTAAGGGAACACATGTAACTCAGAGAAGCGGTTCTCTTTAATGAAATTGTATGTTTCCATGAATTCTTCTTCTGTTTCACCTGGGAAACCAACGATTACGTCAGATGTAATCGCAAGGCCTGGTAACGCTTCTTTCAAACGATCTAAACGCTCTTGGAAGAACTCCATCGTATATTTACGACGCATACGTTTTAATACAGTATTAGAACCAGATTGCAACGGAATATGCAAGTGGCGTACAACTACTTCAGATTTATCTAACACTTCAATTACTTCATCTGAAATTTGACTCGCTTCAATAGAAGAAATACGAAGACGTTTTAATCCGCCTACTTCCGCTTCCATATCACGAAGTAATCCAGCTAAGTTATAATCTTTTATGTCTTCGCCGTATCCACCTGTATGAATACCCGTTAATACGATTTCTTTATAGCCTGCATCCACTAATTGTTGTGCTTGTTTAATAACTTCTTTTCCATCACGAGAACGCATTAAACCACGCGCCCAAGGAATGATACAGAATGTACAGAAGTTATTGCAACCCTCTTGTATTTTTAAAGACGCACGTGTACGATCCGTGAAATAAGGTACATCAAGTTCTTCATACACACGTGTTTTCATAATATTACGGACAGCATTAATTGGTTGACGCTCTTTACGGAATTCTTCGATGTAACCTAACATCTTTTCACGATCCTGTGTACCAACTACAATATCTACACCCGGAATCGCCATAATTTCAGCTGGAGATGTTTGTGCATAACATCCCGTTACGCAAATAACTGCATCTGGATTTTGACGCACAGCACGTCTGATTACTTGACGGCTTTTTTTGTCCCCAGTATTCGTTACTGTACATGTGTTAATAACATATACATCAGCTTTCTTTTCATATTCTGTTCTTTCATAACCACCTTGTTTAAACAATTGCCAAATGGCTTCTGTTTCATAGTGGTTTACTTTACAACCTAACGTATGGAACGCAACAGTTGACATTGATCATCACCCCATCAATTCAAAATGATACGAAGCAGCACTTAACGCGTATAACGGCGCCGTTTCTGTTCTTAAAATTCTTGGTCCTAAACTACATGGTACAAATTTATGTTCACGAAGCGCTGTAATCTCTTCCTCAGCTAAACCGCCTTCTGGGCCAAATACAATCAATAGCTTTTGACCTGGTTTCATTGTCGTTAAAGCTTTCGCAAAATTAGATCTCTCACCTTGTTTTGCTTCCTCTTCGTAAGCAACAAGACAAACATCATACTCACCACTCATTGAAAGCAATTGCTTAAATGATGCCGGAGCATGTACTTCTGGAATTTCACTTCTATGTGATTGTTCCGCAGCTTCTTTCACAATTTTTCTTAAACGCTCAACTTTTTTATCAGCTTTTTTCGCATCCCATTTTACGATAGAGCGAGATGCTTGAAATGGTAAGAATGCAGCTGCCCCAAGCTCAGTTCCTTTTTGAAAAATTAACTCTAGCTTGTCTCCTTTTGGCAGTCCACTTGCAATCGTCACGAAAACAGGAAGTTCACTTGACGCCTCTACCCATTCTACAATAGCCGTATTAATAAATTCACTGGTAATTTCATCAATTGAACATACTGCTGTTTTTCCGTTTACACAGCAATAAATATGATCACCAGCTGACATACGCATCACTCTTGCGATATGATGTACGTCATCACCTACAATGCGAATACCTGTCTCATTTACATATTTCTCTTCTACAAAATAACGTTGCATATAATCACCTTAGTAGAGTTTCGTTCCTTTCGTAAGTCAACACTTACGAAAAGAACGAAACGTTATCATTTTTCATATAACAAACGGCAAGTCTCTCACCTTATAGTGAGAGACTCCCCTTTTCATTATAGACTAAAATCTATATTACGCATTTCGTGCAATAATTGCTATCCAATCTTCCATTCGTAACACTTCTTCAATTGTAAATCCAGCTTGTTCTAACGCCTCAGAAATTACTTTTTCCTTCGCAGCAATAATGCCCGATGTAATAAATAATCCACCTGACTTCACAACTCTTGCTGCATCTTCAGGGAATAATAGAATAATTTCTGCTAATAAGTTAGCTACGATTAAATCAACAGGACCTTCAATGCCTTCTAAAAGACTATTTTGTCCAACAGACACGATATCATCTGTTTTATTTAAACGTACATTCATTTCTGCACTTTCAACCGCAACCGGATCTAAATCATATGCTTGAACAGAAGACGCACCTAATTTTGCAGCCGCAATACTAAGTACACCAGAACCTGTTCCTACATCAATAATAGTGTCACCTGGCTGTACTGTTTTTTCTAAAGCACGGATACACATCGTTGTTGTTGGATGAGTTCCTGTACCAAACGCCATACCCGGGTCTAATTCAATGATTTTTTCATCAGGAGAAGATGGTGTATATTCTTCCCAAGTCGGTACGATTGTGAATGTATCAGAAATTTGTACTGGATGGTAATATTTTTTCCAAGCAGTAGCCCAATCTTCTTCATTGACTTCGTTAACGGTAATATTTCCAGTACCAATTTCGATGTCGTAAGATGGAAGCACATCAATAGATGATTTTACACCTGCAATCGTTTCATGTAAAGAATCCGTTTGCGGGAAATACGCTTTTATTAATACACCTTCCGCCGGATATTCATCTGGGTTCAATGCATAAATTTCACCATATTGTTGCTCGCGCTCTTTCGTTAACTCCGCTGGATCCTCAATCGCAACTCCACTAGCACCAGCTTCATGTAAAATATGAGAGACAGCTTCTACTGCTTCTTCTGTTGTATGAATACTAATTTCTGACCATTTCACAATTTACCAACTCCATTTTTTATTTCCATTATTCCCCTTTGAAAGCACGTTTAAGCTTTCCGAATAAACTATCATCCTGCTCTTCTTGTCCTGCAAATTCACGTAATAAATCTTTTTGCTGCGAAGTCAATTTCGTCGGTACAACAACACGAACGACTACATATTGATCTCCTTGGCCGTATCCACGTACGTTCGGAGCACCTTTTCCTTTTAAGCGGAATTCTGTTCCAGTTTGTGTTCCTGCTGGAATTTTCAGCTTCACTTTACCATGAACAGTAGGAACTTCCACTTCATCACCAAGCGCCATTTGCGCAAATGTTAATGGCATTTCGCAAATAATGTGATCTCCTTCACGCTCGAAGAATTCATGATTTCTTACATGAACGACAACATATAAGTCTCCTGCTGGTCCGCCATTTACGCCGGCTTCACCTTTTCCAGACACACGAATTTGTTGACCATTATCGATACCCGCTGGAATTTTAACATTGATTTTTTTACGTTTACGAACTTTACCTGAACCGTGACATGTCGTACATTTTTCTTTAATAATTTGTCCAGTTCCCGAACAATGACCACAAGCTTGACGATTTACGATACGACCAAACGGTGTGTTTTGTTCTACACTCACTTGACCAGAGCCTGAACAATGTTTACATGTTTCTTTTGAAGTTCCTGGTTTTGCTCCACTACCTTTACAAGTATCACATGGATCTTCTACTGGAATTTCCACATTTAATTCCTTACCAAAAATAGCTTCTTCAAAATCTAAAGTGACTTGATATTGTAAGTCAGCACCTTGGCGCGGAGCATTTGGATCACGACGTCTGCCGCCGCCACCGCCAAAGAAAGAACTAAATATATCTTCAAAACCGAAGCCACCGCCGAAGTCTCCTCCGCCGCCAAATCCACCGAATCCTTGATTTGCACCAGCATGACCAAATTGATCGTACTGTGCACGCTTTTGATCATCACTTAACACTTCGTATGCTTCTTGTACTTCTTTAAACTTTTCAATTGCATTTTCTTCTTTGCTTACGTCTGGATGGTATTTTTTAGCCAAACGACGATACGCTTTTTTAATTTCATCTGTTGAAGCGCCCTTGCTAAGTCCAAGGACCTCATAATAGTCTCGTTTACTCATAAATTTACAACCCCCGAATCTTTCACATAAACGTAATTTTAACACCGAAAGAAAGTGCTTTGCAACAAAGTTTCCTCACTTACAGTATGCAAAGCGAAAAACTTAAGATCCTCACACATCGCTTCTCATTCGTGAAAAAAGCCAAAGTCAAGGCACGCTTGACTTTGACTTTTTGTCATCTTACTTATTATGTTTACAATTGAATTACTTGTCTTCTTTTACTTCTTCAAACTCAGCGTCAACTACATTGTCTTTCTTTGCGCCAGCGTCTTGTGCACCTTGCGCACCTTCTGCTTGACCAGCAGCTGCTTGAGCCTGCTCGTATAATTTAACAGTTAATTGTTGTACGATTTCTTGTAAAGCATCTTTTTTCGCACGAATTTCTTCAAGCTCGTTTTTCTCAATTGCAGCTTGTAATGCTTCTTTCGCTTCTGTTGCTTTTGCAACTTCAGCTGCATCTACTTTACCTTCTAAATCTTTTACAACTTTGTCTGTTTGGAATACAAGTTGGTCAGCTTCGTTACGAAGTTCAACTTCTTCCTTACGTTTTTGGTCAGCGTCAGCATTTGCTTCCGCTTCTTGTACCATACGTTCTACTTCTTCATCAGAAAGACCTGAAGAAGATTGGATTGTAATAGCTTGCTCTTTGCTTGTTCCTAAGTCTTTCGCACGTACGTTAACGATACCGTTCGCATCAATATCGAATGTTACTTCGATTTGTGGAATACCACGTGGTGCTGGTGGAAGGTCAGTTAATTGGAAACGACCTAACGTTTTGTTGTCAGCCGACATTGGACGCTCACCTTGTAATACGTGAATGTCTACTGCTGGTTGATTATCAGCAGCTGTCGAGAATACTTGTGACTTACTTGTTGGAATTGTAGTGTTACGCTCGATTAATTTCGTGAACACGCCACCCATAGTTTCAATACCTAAAGAAAGTGGAGTTACGTCTAATAATAGAACGCCTTCTACATCACCAGTAAGTACGCCACCTTGAACTGCAGCACCTAATGCTACAACTTCATCAGGGTTTACACCTTTATATGGCTCTTTACCAGTTTCACGTTTAATAGCTTCTTGTACAGCTGGGATACGAGTAGATCCACCAACAAGAATAACTTTATCTAATTCGCTTGGAGCAAAACCAGCGTCTTTTAATGCACGACGAGTTGGCTCTAATGTTCTTTCAACAAGACCTGCTGAAAGCTCTTCGAATTTCGCTCTTGTTAACGTTAATTCTAAGTGTAATGGACCAGCAGCTCCAGCACTAATGAATGGTAATGAAATTTGAGTTTGTGTTACACCAGAAAGATCTTTTTTCGCTTTTTCAGCTGCATCTTTCAAGCGTTGAAGCGCCATTTTATCTTGGCTTAAATCAATGTTATTTTCTTTTTTGAACTCAGCTACTAAGTGATCGATGATAACTTGGTCAAAGTCATCGCCACCAAGACGGTTGTCACCAGCAGTTGAAATAACTTCGAATGTGCCGTCTGCTAACTCAAGGATAGATACGTCAAATGTACCGCCACCTAAGTCATATACTAAGATTTTTTGTTCTTCGTCTTGTTTTTCTAAACCGTAAGCAAGTGCTGCTGCTGTTGGCTCGTTAATAATACGCTCAACTTCTAAACCAGCAATACGACCAGCATCTTTCGTTGCTTGACGCTCTGCATCGTTGAAGTATGCAGGTACTGTAATAACAGCTTTCGTTACTGTTTCACCTAAGTATGCTTCAGCAGAAGCTTTTAAGTTTTGTAAAATGATTGCAGAAATTTCTTGAGGTGTATAATCTTTACCTTCAACTTCTACTTTGTAGTCTGTACCCATATGACGTTTAACAGACATGATTGTATTTGGGTTTGTAATTGCTTGGCGCTTTGCAACTTCCCCAACTTGACGTTCTTCATTTTTGAAAGCTACAACAGAAGGTGTTGTACGGTTTCCTTCTGGATTTGGGATAACCTTTGGTTCTCCACCTTCCATAACAGCTACACAAGAGTTTGTTGTACCTAAGTCAATACCGATAATTTTACTCATGGCGAATCCTCCTAGTTTTATGTAAATTATTGATTTACTTTTACCATTGATGGGCGAATCACACGGTCTTTTAGTTTATAACCTTTTTGGAATTCTTCCACAACCGCGTTTGATTCAAATTCACTATCTTCCACTTGCATAATAGCTTGGTGTTCATTAGGATCAAACTGTTTACCAACAGCTTCAATCACTTCCACACCTTCTTTAGTCAGCGCTTCTAACAATTGACGATGCACCATTTCCATACCTTGTAACAAGGATTTCGTTTGCTCATCAGTCGCTTCCACTTGCATTGCTCTTTCAAAATTATCAAGAGCTGGCAAGATGTCTGAAACTAGACTTTGTGCTCTATATTTTTCAGCAGCCTGTTTATCCATTTGGACACGGCGCTTATAATTTTCAAAATCAGCTTGTAGACGTAATGTGCGACCTTCCGTTTCCGTTAGTTTCGCTTGTAGCTCATCTACTTTTTCTTGTAAAAGAGCAGCCTCACTTTTTTCTTCTACAGTTTCTTCACTGTTTTCTGGTGTGACAGCTTCTTCAACTTGCGCTTCTTTTACTTCTTCTACCACTTGTTCGTTACGCTCTTCCACAATATTCACCTCCTTAAAAGGTATTAGGTATCATGCATAGCATGATTACCTAAGCATTATATATTACACACAGCAATGAAAATTTCATCACTTGAGCGAATGTATTACTCTCATTTACTTTTTAAGTCCATCAGTAAATTGTCTCGTAAATAACTGTAACAAACTAATTACACGAGAATATTGCATTCTCGTAGGACCTAAAATAGCAATTGTTCCAAGTTGCTCTTCGCCGATCGAATATGTTGCAGAAATTAAACTACAATCCTCCATAGCCGTCGAAGAGTTTTCCCTACCAATTTTCACTTGAATCCCGACTTGTTTATGACGCAAAATGTCATAAAATTCGGCTTCATTATCAATCATGGTAAGTAAAGATCTAACCTTTTGAATGTCATGGAACTCTGGCTGCGAAAGCATATTTGCTTTTCCTCCAAAGTATATCTTTTCCGATAACGGAACTTGAAATGTACCATCCAACATTTTTATTGCACTATCGTAATTATGAACATACCCACGTAAAACTGTAACAATCTCCTTAAAGATTTTATTATGAAGTTCTTCCATCGGTACGCCAGATAGCTTTTCATTTAAAATATTAACCATTTTTTCTAAATCTGATAAATCAACAGATTCCGGAACGGTAATCGTTTTACTTTGTACATGCCCTGTATCGGTTACAATAATAGCGACAGCAGTTTGACGATCAAGCGGCACAATTTGTACATTTTTAAGTTTATTTGTACTTAACTTCGGTCCAAGAACAATGGCCGTATAATTCGTAAGTTCTGATAAAATTTGAGCAGATTGTTGTGCAATTTTTTCCGCTTCAAAAATTCTTTCAGCAAATAAATCTTTAATTTGTACAATTTCAGCGTTCGGTAAGTTTTGCGGTGCTAAAAGATGGTCTACATAAAATCGGTAGCCTTTCTCAGAAGGAACACGTCCAGAAGAACTGTGCGTTTTTTCAATAAAACCTAATTCTTCTAAGTCCGCCATTTCATTTCGAATAGTAGCTGAACTAAATGTAATTTCATCTTTTTTAGCCAACGTTCTAGACCCAACGGGCTGCGCTGATCCAATAAAGTCATCAATAATTGTTTGTAAAATTAAGAGCTGACGTTCCGTAAGCATCTCATCATCACCTCTGTTAGCACTCTTTGTCTTTGAGTGCTAAATCTATTAATAACTTACCAAAATTGACATTCAATTGTCAACGGAAACGTCACGAAATAATGAAACTTTTTCACGCCTATGGAACATTTAATTAGTCAATCAAAAATGATTGGAATACTTCATTCCCTAATAATTTTCCTTTTCGCGTTAAACGCACATGTCCATCTTCCTCTTCAAGCAATCCCTGCTCTTGGTTGCTTTGTAACTGCTTCGCGAAAACTTGATCCATCTCTACATTAAATTTATTGCGGAACGCCGTTTTAGAAACACCTTTTGTTTTTCGAAGCCCTAAGAACAGCTCTTCTTCCATTCTTTCTTTCTCCGTCACTTTGTGAACATCTAAATACGGAAATCCTGTTTCATCAATTTTATTAAAATATTGCTTCAGCGGACCTACATTTTGAATACGTTCCCCGTTCACATAACTATGAGCTCCAGCTCCAAATCCATAATACTCTTCATTATTCCAGTATGTGAGATTATGTCTACTTTTATTGTCACCTTTTGAGAAATTACTAATTTCATACTGGTTATAACCGTGTTTCTCCATTTCATCCATTACTATTTCATACATTTTCGCTTCATGGTCTTCACCCGGAAGACGCAATTTCCCTTTGTTCATTAAGTTATAAAACACTGTTTTAGGTTCCACAATTAATGAATATGCAGAGAAATGTTGTACACCAAGCGTAAAAGCAATATCTAATGTTTCTTTTACATCTTCTATCGTCTGTCCTGGCAAAGCATAAATAATATCTACATTAATATTTTTAAATCCTACTTCCTGTGCTTCTCGAATCGCGAGGAATGCATCTTCCCTCGTATGCTTGCGCCCGATTTTCTCAAGCAGTTCATCACGGAACGTTTGCACACCAAAACTAATTCGATTCACTCCACCTTCTAGCAGTACATTCAACTTCTCTTTCGGCAGATCTCCTGGATTCGCTTCAAATGTTAATTCACAATTTGGGGCGAACGGACGCAAATGACGATTAATAATCTCGAGTAATTTTTTTGTCTGTTCCATATTTAACGCTGTCGGAGTTCCCCCGCCCACAAAAATCGTTTTTATACTATCAAACGGAACTTTTTGAACCGTATTTATTATTTCCTTCTCTAAATAATCTAAATATTGATCAACCGGTTGGCGTTCAATAAACACTTTATTAAAATCACAATAGTGACAAATGTGCTGACAAAACGGAATATGAATATATGCAGCTTGTACCAAATATAACTCCTACCTTTCTAAAAAGAAAACCTCCGCACTCCGGAGGGTTCTCTACTTCTCTAACGTATTACGAATTTGTTCCATTCGCATTTTTCCCCAATCATACATCATTTCAACGATCGGTAAAAGTGACATGCCTAGTTCCGTCATATAATACTCAACGCGAGGAGGAATTTCGGGATATACTGTCCGATCAACAATTCCATCTTCCATTAACTCTTTTAATTGGTTCGACAAAACTTTATGAGAAATGCTTGGGAATAACCGTTGTAATTCACTGAAACGATGTGGTCCTTCCACACCAAGATGCCACAGTATCACAACTTTCCACTTTCCACTAATAATAGAAAGCGTCAATTCCTTTTCACAATTAAAATTACCATTTTGTATTTTATCTTGAATATCTTTTCGAATATTTTCGGACATTAACAATCTCCTAACTCTATATGAACTAAAAAGCTCTCTCATTATTGTAAATGAGAGCTGCTCAGATGTCTAAAAAGTAATTATACAGAAAAAAGAAGCCGCACAAACGACTTCTTTTTTATTTCAAATATTAGTTGTCATCCATTTTCAGTACAGCCATAAATGCCTCTTGCGGTACTTCTACAGAACCAACAGACTTCATACGTTTTTTACCTTCTTTTTGCTTATCAAGAAGTTTACGCTTACGAGAAATGTCACCGCCGTAACATTTTGCAAGTACGTTTTTACGCATCGCTTTAATTGTAGAACGTGCTACAACTTTATTTCCGATAGTCGCCTGAATTGGCACTTCAAATTGTTGTCTCGGAATTAATTCTTTTAATTTCTCTACGATTACTTTACCACGGTCATACGCTGAATCACGGTGTACGATAAATGATAAAGCATCCACTTGTTCATTATTTAAAAGAATATCCATTTTCACAAGTTTAGATGGTTTATAGCCAATTAACTCGTAGTCAAATGATGCATACCCTTTCGTATTTGATTTCAATTGATCGAAGAAGTCATATACGATTTCTGATAACGGGATTTCATATGTTAATGTAACACGCGTTTCATCTAAATATTGCATATCAATAAACGTTCCACGTTTACCTTGGCAAATCTCCATTACAGCTCCAACATAGTCATTCGGAACCATAATTGAAGCCTTCACAAACGGCTCTTCTACACGATCGATAGACTGTGGATCTGGCATATTAGATGGGTTATCAACAATAACATCTTCACCGTTAGTTAAATAAACTTTATAAATAACGCTTGGCGCTGTTGTAATTAAGTCAATCTTAAATTCACGTTCAATACGTTCTTGAATGATTTCCATGTGAAGAAGCCCTAAGAAACCACAACGGAAACCAAATCCTAGCGCTTGAGATGTTTCTGGTTCAAACTCAAGAGCAGAATCGTTTAACTCTAATTTTTCTAATGCATCACGTAAATCGTTATAACGAGCAGAGTCAATTGGATACAGACCACAGAATACCATCGGATTTAACTTACGGTAACCTGCTAACGGCTCTGCAGCTGGACGTTTCGCATGTGTAATCGTATCACCAACACGTGTGTCACCAACATTTTTAATCGATGCTGCTAAGAAACCTACATCACCTACTGTTAACTCGTCACGTTGCGTAGTTTTCGGTGTAAATACACCTACTTCTGTTACTTCAAATTCTTTACCCGTTGCCATCATACGTACTTTATCGCCAACTTTTACTGTTCCATTTACAACACGGATATAAGCAATTACACCGCGGTACGGATCATATAAAGAGTCGAAAATCATACATTGTAATGGCTCTTCTGAATCACCCGACGGAGCTGGTACTTTTTCAACAATTTGTTCTAAAATTTCTTCAATACCAATTCCAGCTTTCGCAGAAGCAAGTACCGCTTCTGATGCGTCTAAACCAATTACATCTTCTACCTCTTGACGTACACGTTCTGGATCCGCACTTGGTAAGTCGATTTTATTAATAACTGGTAAAATTTCTAAATTGTTATCAAGCGCTAAGTATACGTTTGCTAACGTTTGCGCTTCAATACCTTGCGCTGCATCTACTACAAGAATCGCGCCTTCACAAGCCGCTAAACTACGAGATACTTCGTACGTAAAGTCGACATGTCCTGGTGTATCAATTAAATGAAGAATATACTCTTCACCATCTTTTGCTTTATAGTTTAATTGTACTGCGTTTAATTTAATTGTAATACCACGCTCACGCTCTAAATCCATAGAGTCAAGCAACTGAGCTTTCATTTCGCGTTGTGTTAACGCGTTTGTTTTCTCTAAAATACGGTCTGCTAACGTTGATTTTCCGTGGTCAATATGAGCAATAATAGAGAAATTACGAATTTTGGACTGTCTTTTTGCTCTTTCTTCTTTATTCATCTATGTTCTCAACTCCTAATAGTCTCGCCAATATACACTAGCACTGATTATATCAATAGAGCAACAAAGATTCAATGAAAACTCGTGCTGCTTACGATACAAATCATTCTATCTATATCTTATGCGAATAAACCATAAGAGACAAACCCTTTTCAAATTTTAAAACGGCTGTCTTACAAATCAGTAAAACAACCGCCTCCCATGTTACTCTTAGCTAAAAATTCCTTTTATTTTCCCAACAACTATATCTGTCCCGAACTTCGTCATTTCATAAGCTACACTTGCTACCGCCATCCCAATTCCTTCTACAACATTAAAACTTCTTAAACGTTCTAATTGCTGTTGTTTTTCTGAGGCCGAAAACGAGCTACCCAAAATTTCTGATTCAGCACCTGTACTTTCTGTCCCTGTCATATGAGCTATTTGTTCATATGACAATTGCTGATAGCCTTTCATACTTTTCAAACCATGATTAGCAAGTGCCACTCCTGCTATCATCATAAGTAAACATAAAGCTACACTACATATACACAAAAGCGCAAAGCGACTCAAACCATAATCATCTGTTCCCCTCAATGTGTATATGCTCCCGTATTATCTTGATCAATTTGATGATGTAGCGCTGCATTTAAACCACTCGCTATTACATTCGCCATATCCTCAATAAAAGTATCTACTTCTTTTGGGGTTACCATTAAATTATGACCAAGAGGAGATAGCACTTCATAAATCAGCCTTCTTTTTTCTTCTTCTTCCAATGTACCAACAGCACCTAAAAACATATTTCTGCTCTTTTCATCCGGCATATCTTCTTCTGTTAATTTTTTCTTTTCTCCAAATGAAAATCCCGCTGGTAACAAAGATCGTGAAGGTTTATTTCCTTCTTTCATCTCTCGACCAAAATGTTTCAAAATAAAATCAATCGTATCACTTGTAATCGAAACAGCATCGACCACAGTCGGAACACCAATTGCGATAACAGGGATACCTAATGTGTCTTTACTTAGTTCTTTACGTTTATTCCCAACCCCCGATCCAGGATGGATTCCAGTATCAGAAATTTGTATCGTGCTATTTACTCGTTCAATAGAACGGGCAGCTAATGCATCAATTGCAATTACAAAGTCCGGGTTCGTCTTCTCAATAATTCCATAAATAACATCGCTCGTTTCGATTCCTGTAATCCCCATTACCCCCGGCCGAATTGCACTAACAGGCCTAAATCCTTCTTCTACACTTTCAGGCTGCAATTGAAACAAATGTCTCGTTACTAATACATTTTCTACAACTATCGGTCCAAGAGCATCTGGTGTTACATTCCAATTCCCAAGACCTACAATTAAACAGCTTGCTTCTTTTGTAACTCCAACCTCTTCTAAGAAACAAGAAAATTCTTTTGCAAAAATACGCTCCACTTTTTGTTGAAGTTCTGTATCTTGCTGACGTATCCCTTGTACTTCAAGTGTTAAATAATTTCCAGGTTTTTTCCCCATCGCTTCAGAGGCAGCTTCATCAATCGTTACTTTTGTAATTATAGTACCTTCTTCTTCTCTCTCTTTTACAATAACTCCCTGTATCCCTTTTTGTTCTTCTTGGCTTTCTTGCAACATTTGATGAGCTTCTACAGCAAGGTCAGTTCTAATGCTATATTTACTTAAATCTAATGGTTCTTTCATCGTATCTCCTCCGTAATTCATAGTAAATATCGTTAGATTTCCCAAAGTTATATAAGGTCATTCTTTCCTTTACGTGAAATTTCATGGATATACTATTGCAATTCTCTTCACCGTTTGATAGAATATCACTTGTTCTATGTAAGAATCGAGTCATTCGATTGCACCAGGGAGGTGAAAAGTATGGCAAACATCAAATCTGCTATCAAACGCGCTAAACTTAGCGAAGAGCGTCGTGCACATAACGCTTCTATCAAGTCTGACATGCGTTCTGCTGTTAAAACTGTAGAAGCTTTAGTTACTAATAACGATCTTGAAAATGCTAAAGAAGCTTTCAAAACTGCTTCTAAAAAACTTGACAAAGCAGCTCGTAAAGGTCTTATCCACCAAAACGCTGCAGCTCGTCAAAAATCTCGCTTAGCGAAACAAGTAAACGCGTAAGGCGTTTAAAAAACGATCCATTTGGATCGTTTTTTTATATACAAAAAAGTTCATGCACTAAGTGCATGAACTTTTTTGTGTCATCACATATGATTTAATCGCATTAAGAAAAATTCGAGCACAAGCTTCTTATCCATCTTTCCCGTCTTCATACTATAATCAGCTTCCGCTAATTCTATAATCACTTTTTTTAATTCTTCAAAAGAGAAAAACTTCGTTTGATTCATTGCTAACTTTACACGATACGGATGTACACCAATATGAGACGCAATTTGATTTTGTCCATAACCACGTTGCTGTAGCTCTTTCACTTGATACAACAAGCGGAATTGACTCACTAATAACGCAAGCAATTTAATCGGCTCTTCCTGCTGCGTAAATAATCCATCCAAAATTTGCATTGCACCTGCAATATCTTTTTTCACCACTTTTTCTGTCAAAGCAAATACATTTTGCTCAACTGATTTTGGCACAAGCTCTGCAACAAGTTTCGTCGTAATCTCTCCGCCCATACCAACGTATAACGTTAACTTGTCCATTTCCTTCGCCAACATCGTTACATTACTTCCCACAAGCTCTAGCAACAAACTAACAGCCGCGTTATCAATATGCACATGCACTTCATCTGCACGAGCAACAATCCACTTCTGAACATCCTGTACTTGCATTGCATTCGCTTCTACTACATCTGCTGTTTTCTTTAATAGTTTTGTAATTTTTTTTCGCTCATCAAGTTTTTCGTAAGGCGCAACAAAAACAAGAATAGAAAATGGAGAAGGTTCACTAATGTATTCTTCTAAAATTTTTATATTTTGCTCTAACTTTTCTTTTTGCGAAGTCAAAAATAGCGGTGATTTTATTAACAGTACTTTCCGTTCTCCGAAGAAAGGAAGCGTACGCGCATCCTCAACCACATCTTCTAAATACGCTTCTTCTAAATCGTATGTCACAACATTAAACTCTCGATCTTCTTCTTCAAGTGCTTCTGTCGTAATAAGCTTTATCGTTTCATTTATAAAAAAAGCTTCCGTTCCATATATTAAATATAACGGAGCAAACTGTTTCTTTTTAATTTTTTTATGTATATCACTCATACTTTTTCCTACTCCCTAACTTGGCAATATATATTTATACTAATGCCCTAGCTTTTGTTTTACAAGTACAAAGGAACAGGCTTTATAACCCGTCCCTTTATTTATATTAAACGCCACGCAATAAGCCCCGGGTTTCTTATTGGTGTGCGGTAATCACCTTCCCTTTATTATTCGCAATAAAAATTTGAGTATAAGTGCCAACTGTTAACATGCTTGGAAACGAAAAACTCACATTACTTCATGATTTACAAGTAACAAAAAAGCTCGTTTTCTCTTCATATGGAAATTGTAGATTTTTTTCTGACAATATTTTATACTAAAGTGGAATGTTGGGGAGGGATTCTAAATGAATGATTTTGAACAAAACGTTCAAAGTAAACGCAATGACGCTATTGATTCAGGGGTAGGATTTATCGTCTCATTTGGTTTTTTCGCAACACTTTTCATCATTGCAACTGTTATTAAATTTATCGGTTCTTAAAGACTGCCACTTCATGGCAGTCTTCTCTTTTTCATCTATTATGTGTTTTATCATATGTGATTTTACTTTTAAAGGTTCCATTTTCCCCTTTAAAAACATAGGAAATAGCACCTTGCTTGTCCGTGCGCCATATCGCACTCCCCATCTTCTCAAAACGCTCTATCACTTCTTTATGCGGGTGTCCATACCTATTCTGCTTACCAACAGATATAATCGCTACACGAGGCTGTATGACGTTCAAAAAAGGCTCTATAGATGACGTATCACTCCCATGATGAGCAACTTTTAAAACATCTACTTGTAAATCTGGATATGCCTCTACTAAAATCTTTTCCCCTTCTTCTTCCAAATCGCCTGTAAATAGCCACTTCAACCCTCCAAATTTTGCCCATATTACAATTGAAGCGTTATTTTCACTTTTTTCTTTTCCTTTTGGAGCTAAAACAAAAAATTCCGCTTCATTTACACTCCAACTCTCCCCTTCCCCCACTTCAGTTATTTTCATTTCCTTTTCTAATGCCTGTTTCTTGACTACTTTTTCTAATACTGCATCTTTTCCCTTTCGGCCAAATACCACTTCTTTTACAGGTATATATGATAATAATTCTTGCGCAGCACCTATATGATCTGCATCTCCATGCGTTACGATTAATTTATCAATTGTTTTAATACCTTCTTTTTGTAAAAAGGGTATTAAAACATCATTTCCAACAGAAAATTCATGCTTTTTTTGTTGCCATTCTTCCTTATTCACACGAAGCGTTCCACCTGTATCAATAAGATAAATCCCTTTATCATACGGAAGGCGAATTAATATTGCATCACCTTGTCCAACATCAATAAATGTTACACTTCCGCTTCCTCTAAAATATGGATATATATAATGATATGTGCTAATAAAAAGAAATACACTCGCAACTATACAAACTATTTTTTTCGGCGCTCTCCGTTCCCAAACCATCAATATGCTGACAATACTCGCGCAATATACAGCTACAAGATTGAAGGGCGTTTCCCCGAAGATAAGCTGGGTAAATGGTAAACTTTCACAATAACTTAGAAAATCATTAGACATACTCAAGCCTATTGATAATACATCGGCAAATCCTTTTGCGAGAAACGGGACAATTGGCATACACAGTAAAATAATAATGCTACATGGTAATACAATGATAGATAAAAACGGAACGTATAAGAGATTGAGGAGAATGCTATATGGAGAAAAATAACCAAAGTGATATAACAAAATCGGAGTACTAACGAGCTGTGAAATGATAGAAATATAAATAGAATTCCGGATTACTCCGTTGCTACTTCCTAACAATAACGGAGCAGACAAAAGTAAAGCGAAGCTACCTACAAAAGAAAACTGAAATCCAATATTAAAAACAAGATAAGGGTCATATATAAGCATGCATATAGCTGTTACACTTAAAGCATCTAAACTAGACAAACGAATCGAGCACATAAAAGCAATCAACATCAAAACTCCTGTTATAGAAGCTCTTATAACAGAGGGTGACGCCCCTGCTAAAACCATATACAAAGGAATACAAACGATAAGGCAAATTGTTGCTACCTCCCTTGTCACACCGCTTCTTAGCAAAATAAAATATACTATCACCATTAACAATACAATGTGCGAACCTGAAATTGCTAACAAATGTACAAGACCAAATTGTTGATATTGCTCTTCCACTTCAAACGTCATTTGTTGTCTATCACCAAATATTAATGCATTCATAAAAGCACCTGATTGCTCTGGAAACATTTCTGTAACTTTCGAGATTGCTTGTTGCCTCAAAAGAAGAATCCATTGCGTGAGCGACAGTGATGTTTTATAGCATTCAGAAATATATGTAGCCTCAAATGTAAAATGAATATGTTGTTTGTATAAATAATCACGGTAATTAAAACCATGAAAATTCCGAGCTGTTTCCGGTTCTTTCCTCTCACCCTCGAATACACATGATATCCCTGCGTATAATTGTTGCATTTTTTTCTTTTCCAAGACTGATTTGATTCTATAACTTAACTGCACTATATTTTTATTCTGATCTTCAAATTGAAAAGATAGGCGATCCCCATTAACAAGCGGTGTATTTTGTATAACTCCTCTTGTAACTCCATAGGACTCCCCTAGAGGCTTATTCCACGTTTGAACATAGGAAGTGTATATAGCGCTACTAAAGTACGCTACAATACAAAAAATGAAGGTTTTACGCGAAGTGCGATATAAACAGAAGAAAACATTTAAAAAGAGGCAAAAAACTATCAATAAAAGTGACGATGAAAAGGCAATTGCAACCCCTATTATAAACGAGATTGCAACATACCCCCATTGTTCCTGCAACTTATACTCACTCCTTATAGCATCATTTTTGCTTTCGTGAATACATGCTGTAATTCTTCCATTGATAAATTATCTTTTTCTAAAGACGCAAATAATTCTTTCAACTCTGTATAACGTTTTTGCTCCTCTAATGCAGCAATATCATATTCTAGCGGAACGTGCTTCACTGTTACGTTCGCTTGTTCAAATAACTCTATGGCGTATGGATGATTTTTATAATCCTGTGCATAATAAACCGCTGTAATACCACTTTGAATAATTGCCTTACAACATTGTAAACAAGGGAAATGCGTAACGTAAATTTCTGCTTCCTCTGTTTTCGCACCAAACTTGGCACATTGTAATAAAGCATTCATTTCGGCATGAATTGTCCGAACACAATGATTATCGATTACGTAACAACCATCATCTATACAATGTACGCCACCTTTAATTGAACCATTATACCCACCAGCAATAATTCGTTTATCGCGAACGATTGTCGCTCCTACCGCAAGCCTTGTACATGTACTACGCAAAGATAGTAGATGGCTTTGCGTCATAAAATATTGATCCCATGAAATTCGTTCCATATTTTTCACCTACTTTTTTGTCTACTTGTAGTGTAGCGAAAGAAGAAAAACTTCGTCAATCTTTTACGGAATAATAATTTGACCTTTTATCTTTTCAAGAGACTTCGCACCAATCCCATCAATCTCTAATAAATCTTCTATTTTCTGAAACGGACCATGTTCTTCTCGATATTTCAAAATACTTTCTGCCTTTCGAGAGCCAATCCCTGTAATTTTTTCTAGTTGTTCTTTCGCCGCTGTATTTATTCGAATCTTGCCATCTTCCTTAGAAGAAGTAAGCACCCCTTGTTCTGACTCATTTTTACTCGGTATATAAAGAAGCATTTGATCTTGTACAATTTGTGCTAAATTTACTTTTTTCATATCTACTTCTGATAAAAAACCACCAGCCTTTTGAACCGCATCCTTTACGCGATCTCCTTCCTTCATTTCATATACCCCTTCTTTACTAACCGCTCCTTTCACATCAATTATAATTGTTCTTTTCTGTTCCTTTGTATCCGATATTTTCGGTTTACCCTTTTTTTCTATCTCCTTCTCTTGTACATTCATTGTAATAGGCGTTCGTTCTACATTCTGATTCGTTTTCCAAAAAACAAGAAAAAGTAAAGTTCCAATAATAGCTACTAAACCTAACCACTTTTTCGGAAAATCCCACATCATTTTACACCTCTAATCATAAATTTATAACATCATTCATATTGTTTAGGAGAAAGCTGTTACGAAGGAGGGATGAAACTTTGAACATAGGAATTATAGGGACAGGAAACATGGGAAATATACTAATCGATGCATTTTTAGAAACCCGTGCTGTCAAACCTTCTTGCCTTACAATCATTAATCGGACGCCCGCAAAAGCATATCATATAAAAGAAAAATACCCTTCTGTTCAGATAGCAAAAACAATCCCGGAAGTAATCGAACAATCACAACTTATTTTTATTTGTGTTAAGCCGATAGATATATACCCTATCCTAAAAAAATACGCTGAACATTTTTCTGATGAAACGTGCTTAGTTTCTATTACAAGTCCAATATCTCCATCACAATTAGAGACTCTCGTACCTTGCCACGTCGCGCGTATCATTCCAAGTATCACAAATCGCGCTCTCTCTGGCGCCTCACTATTTACATTTGGAGATAATTGCTCTGAAGAATGGCAACAAAAACTACTTCATCTATTCAAAAACATTTCTACACCTCTTGTAATAAAAGAAGATATAACGCGCGTTTCATCTGATATAGCAAGTTGCGGTCCTGCTTTCTTTAGTTATTTACTACAATGCTTCATTAACGCTGCTGTAGATAAAACAAATATTACACACGAAGAGGCTACTACTTTAGTAAGTGAAATGGTCGTGGGGATGGGGAAATTACTTGAAAAAGAAATCTTCACATTACCTACCTTACAAGAAAAGGTTTGCGTGAAAGGCGGCGTTACTGGGGAAGGCATTCGGGTTTTAGAAGAACACGTTGGAGATATGTTCCATAAGTTAATCGAGCGAACACATGAAAAATTTGATGAAGATTTAGAATGCGTTGATCAGCAATTCAATAAACACACATAATAAATACGTCATTTTCATTCCAAATCCTTTTTATAAATACTTACTTTTTTACAATACATTTTCACTTCAACTACTATTCCCACACTTTACGCATACGATCTTTAGATTATGCTAGAACTAAAAATACATCTTCTTTATAAAACAAAAGCAACCTTCTCGGTTGCTTTTGTTTTTATCCGTTTTTCTTCGCCATGAAGAAAATACGCTCTGTTTGTTCTGTAACTTCAAGTCGCTCAAAATCACCTGTTACACGAAGCACTGTAAAACCTGCTTCTTCAAGCCATTTCGTTAACTCTTCCACTTGATATGCACGTTGCACGTGACATTCGTCAAACCGATGGTACACATCTTCTTCTGGATCTTGAACAAAGAATGTTAAATCATGCTCTACACTATTTGATTCTTCACCAGGGAAGCAATTCCAAATAAGAGATATTTCTTCTCCATTCACTGTATACGTTTCATTTTGAAATACATGATGTATTTTATATAAAGAGTGTACATCAAATAAAAACAAACCATCTTGACGTAAATGGTGAAATACTCTTCTAAATGTTTCTTGTACTCCATCTTCTTGCAATACATAATTTAATGAATCACAAAAAATCGTTACACAGTCAAACTCACCCGGAACATCAAGCTCGCGCATATCTTGTTGGTAAAAAGGAATAAAATGCCCTTCTCCGCCTAGTTTTTGCTGAGCGACTGTTAACATTTCTTCTGAAAGATCGACACCTATTAAATCGTAACCCTTTTGCACAAGCGGCAGGGTTACATTACCTGTACCGCATGCTACATCAAGAATTTTTGCCTCTTTCATACCTGCCTGCTGTAAACTTCCCTCTGTAAATTCCACCCATTTATCATAAGGGACATCATTCATTAGTTCGTCGTACAACAATGCAAATTGTTCGTATTTCATTGGCCTAACTCTTCTGTAATATCTTCACGTGGCACATCGCCCCATAGACGCTCTAAATTATAATGATTACGCTCATCTTTATGGAATACATGAGCAACTACATCTCCAAGATCAACTAATACCCAACGTGCTTCGTCAAACCCTTCCATACGTTGTACGTCGATTTGGAACTCATGTGCTTTTGATTTAATTTCACGTGCAATTGCTTGCACTTGTTTATCTGAATTTCCGTGACAAATAATGAAATAATCTGCAATTGGTGAAATACCTTGCATATTTAGGACAACCATATCTTCTGCTCTCTTATCATCAGCTGCTTTTGCCGCTAATACTAATAATTCTTTATCGTTCATTTACTCATTTCCTCCTTGATAACTGCATTGTATGTTTGGAATGTTAATGGATAAATCGTCTGATCTTTTTCCATTAAAAATTGAATTGTTCTCTTTAACGCAAATAATAGGGCTTGATTTATATCCGTATATGCGAGTTTACGAGCCTCTTCCACTCCTGGAAACTTTCGCCCAGGTTCAATGTAATCAGCTACATAAATCACTTTATCTAACATCGTCATATTCTCATGACCACTTGTATGATATGTAATAGCTTGCAAAATTTCAGAATCCGTAATGCCTACTTCTTTTTCTACTAAGTATGCCCCAACAGGTGCATGCCATAACTCTTTGTTATAGCAAAGTAAATCTTTCGGCAAATCTTCACGTTTAATAATCTCTTCCATTTCTGAAATTGCTCTACATTTCGCATAATCATGGAATATAGCTGCCATCTCTGCTTTTTTCTCGTCCACACCGTATAACTTAGCAAGCTCAATCGCTGTCTCCATTACACCAATTGTGTGTATATAACGTTTTTCATGCATTTGTTGTTTGACAATATGCAGTGCATTCTCACGATTCATACAACCCATTCCTCTCGATATATACCTGTACTTTTTCAGGAAGTAAATATTTACACGTTTTCTTCTCTTTATATCTCTCACGTAATAAGGATGAAGAAACTGCAAATTCCGGAATTTCCACTGTAGTAATCTTATATGGTGTATGCAATGTATACCCAGGTCTTGCAACTCCAACAAACGTTACAAGATTAAGTAAAGCTTCAATGTTATACCACTTCGGTAAATATTCAACCATATCCCCACCAATAATAAAGTGAAACTGCACATCCGGATACTTCTTCGTCAATTGTAACATAGTGTCATACGTATAAGATGGGCCCTTCCTACTTAGCTCTTCTAAACAAATAGAAAAGTGTTCTTCTGCCTCAGTCGCGAGCTCTAACATATGTAAACGACTTTCTACACTTGTAATATTCCGCCCTTGTTTATGTGGGGGAATCTGGTTTGGCAAGAACCATACTTCTTCCAAGTTCAAAGCGTGATATACTTCATTTGCAATTAGCAAATGTCCATAGTGAGGCGGATCAAATGTACCGCCAATGATGCCAATTTTCCTCAAAAGAAACGCCCCTTCCTTTTATATACAGCAACTCTCCTCGGTTAGGAATGAAGAGAGTTGCTATTAATAAAAGTTCAATTGGTTTCGCTCTCTACATCATTACGCATCAGCGATAAAAATAGCGCATGCTAATCTTTTTATCGAGGAAGCTTAATTTGTTTATTTTCTCTTGATTCTTTGTATAAAACGATTGTGCTTCCAATTACTTGAACGATTTCAGCACGTGCACCTTTTGCAAGTTCTTCCGCAACCTCACGGCGATCAAATTCACAGTTTTGTAATACACTTACTTTAAATAACTCACGAGCTTCTAAAGTATCTGCAATTTGTTTAATCATATTTTCATTTACTCCGCCTTTTCCTACTTGAAAAATTGGTGTTAAATGATGTGCTTGTGCACGTAAAAATCTTTTTTGTTTTCCTGTTAACATATATGTTAGCCTCCAAGCTTTTCTATAACTAATTGTTTCATTCTCTCGATATTTGGGGTGCGTCCTGTCCACATTTCAAATGCAAGTGCTCCTTGATAAACAAACATATCAATACCATTTTGAATGATTGCATCTTGCTCTTTTGCCTCACATAAAATTTTCGTTTCAAATGGATTATAAATTATATCTGATACAATCGTTCCCTTTTTTAACGAACAAATTTGTAATGGCGTATATTCTACGTGCGGATGCATACCTATCGTTGTCGTCTGAATGATAATATCATAATTTCCTTGTTCTTCTGTCGCTTTTTCTAACGACAAAGCAACAGAATTAACATCGGCCGTACGTGCAGCAATAAGTTCCTTCGCCTTATCTACTGTACGATTGGCTACATCAATATCTTTTACACCTACATCAGCAAGAGAAAAATAAATAGCTCGGCTAGCACCACCTGAACCAAGTAACAAAATACGTTTCCCTTGAAGTGGTTCATTACTAATTGACTGCAGCGCTCGAACAAAACCAATCCCGTCTGTGTTATAGCCAATTAATCTTCCATCCTTATGAACCACTGTATTTACTGCACCGATTTTCCTTGCCAATGGGTCAATCTCATCCAAATACTCCATAATAGCAACCTTGTGCGGAGTTGTTACATTAAATCCTGAAATACCTAATGCTTTTAAACCTCTTACTGCTTCCCCTAGCAATTCCTCTTCAACAAGGAACGCATGATAATGGGCATCCATATTCAAGTGTTCAAATGCATCGTTATGCATAACGGGTGATAATGAATGTCCAATTGGATTTCCGATTACACCATATAATTGTTTCATAAATCCCTCTCCATATTAAATTAAAGATTTACGTAGTGAAACACTTACTCCTTTTGGTACGTGTGCAACAATTTTTGCTCCTGGTTCGTTCACAGTAACCCATCCTAATCCAGAGAATACAACATCCGTTTTAGGTTCACGAATATTAAATTCGTATTTCACTAGCTCAGGCATATTTGCTAATTCTTCTGGCGTTGGTGGGCTTAATAAATCCCCGGCATGATTTTTATATAATTCATCTGCTTTCTCAAGCTTTGTACGATGGATTGTTAAGCGATTCGAGAAGTGACAAGTAAATGCACGACGACCACCACTTACATAATCAAAACGTGCCAATCCACTAAAGAATAACGTTTGTTCTTCATTTAATTGGAATACCATCGGCTTAATTTCTTTTGTTGGTGTAATAAGCTTTAAGCTTTGCTTTCCAACATAATGAGCCATTTGGTGGTGGTTAATAATACCTGGCGTATCATATAAAGAAGACTCTTCGTCCAATGGAATATCAATTAAATCCAGTGTTGTTCCTGGGAAATGAGATGTTGTAATTACATTTTCAGTCTCATCACTAAATTCTTTAATCATACGATTAATAAATGTCGATTTCCCTACATTCGTACATCCAACAACATAAACATCTTTGCCGCCGCGATAATACTCAATAGCATCTGCTAGTTCAGCAATTCCTTGTCCCTTCGCTGCACTAATTAAAAAGACATCTTCTGGTTTTAATCCTAGCTGCTTTGCACTATAGCGCATCCAATGTTTTACTTTATCATGTTTTACTGACTTTGGAATTAAATCAGCTTTATTTCCAACAAGTAATACTTTATTATTCCCTACGAAACGATGTAAGCCAGGTAACCAGCTACCATTAAAATCAAAAATATCTACAATTTTGACTACTAATGCATCTGATTTTCCAATTCCATTTAAAATGCGTAGGAAGTCATCATCTGTTAACGATACATCTTGAATTTCATTGTAATGCTTCAAGCGAAAACAACGTTGACAAATGACTTGTTCTTTCTCTAAAGATGAGGCAGGAGCATACCCCACTTCGTTTTTATTTTCTGTTTGAATTTCTACACCGCAACCAATACATTTAATTGTTTCAGTCAAACTTTATTCCTCCCAGTTAATTAAACCTTTTTTCTTCATATTTTTCATAATTCTTCGTTCAATTTTTCGATTAAAGCGCGTTACTAATCCGTCCGTTTGTGCTACCGGTACAACTAAAATTGTATGAAGGCCTACTCGGTTTCCACCAAGCACGTCAGTCAGTAACTGATCTCCAATTACTACAACTTCATCTGGCTGCAAACGCATCTCTTGTATCGCACGCTTAAATGCGCGAACAAATGGTTTACGTGCACTATGAATAAATGGAATACCTAATGGATCAGCAAAATCTTTCACACGTTGCTCATTATTATTTGAAACGACCGTTACTTGAATGCCTTGCTCTTTCATTTCCAAGAACCATTTTTCAAGTTGCGGCGTTGCATTGGGACGATCCCATTCAATTAAAGTGTTATCTAAGTCAGTAATAACGCCTTTAATCCCACGTTTTTTTAAATCTTCTGGTTGAACATGATATACATTTTTCACATATTCATTTGGTAAAAATAGTTTCAATTTCTTTCACCTCTTTGAGGATTTTTCATAAAATTTTTCGACAACATTTTTCGATATATAACCTGTGGATAAAATTGTACACATTTTCCACATTAATTTTTCAGTTAATTTGGAATTTACTAACAAACTATACACACTTTATCCACCTAGGTATGTGGATAACCACTCGTTTGTGACTGTCATATTTTTTTGGTACATTAAATGCATCAACGAATCAATCCTTATATTATTAGGAGGTGACTCACCTTGAAAACAAAACATATGGAACAGTTATCCACTGAGTTACTCACTGAGTCTTATTATAAAGCAAAAGAACTAAAATTAAATCCCGACTTCATTTTACTTATAAAACAAGAAATCATTAGACGCTCATTAGAGGACAAGCTTGTCAAATCATCTTGATTACATATAAAGTGAAAGTTTAATCAGCCCTTACCAATCAAACAGTTACAGGATAAATTATTAGATGCCCTGTAAAAAGAGCCATCCTACGATGGCTCTCGAATAAACAAGTACTCCCATCTAGGGGATTTCATCATTAAGTATCTTTGCCCATAACTCTTACTTACGGTTATAAAAGCTTTTCTTTATTTATGAGCTAAGCGAGTAGCTATTTTTTCACCAAGACGAAGCTCTTGTCCACTCTTTAATTCCTGCACTACTTCTATCATATCTTTTTCAAACAATAACACAACTGTTGAACCAAATGTAAAGTATGCCATTTCTTCACCTTTTTGAACAGTGTCTCTCTCATGCAAAAGCTCAATACTATTAACAAACATAGCACCTACTTTTACAAGAGCCATATGCTCGCCATCACTGCTTACTTCTGTAACAGAACGATAATTTTTTGACAGTGGTTCTTTCCCGTATTCCATACCAGCTGCATTTACCGGATATGATTTTCTACCGAGTACAAATCTTTCAGTCACAGAACCAGAAAGCGGACTATGAATGCGATGATAATGACTTGGACTCAAATAAATTACCATATATGTACCGCCTGCATATCGCGTTGCACGTTCTTCATTACCTAGCATATCCACAATTGAATAGCGCTTTCCTTTTATATCAAATGTTTTTGTATCCTCAATAGGACCATGATCTGCAAAAACACCATCAACAGGACTAACAATACTCGATGCATCTGTATCAATACTACGCTTTCCTTCTTTTAGCTTACGCGTAAATAATTCATGCAATGTTCTATATTCCTTCAAACCCTTTTCCATCTCATCTTGATTAATTTGAAAAACTTTCGCGTACGATGGAATAATGATAGAGCTCAAACGAGATTGTGCAAATTTACGTAATATATAAGAAGTAAAGCGACCATTTGTAAGTTCTATCATAAGTCGATATAATGTACGTCGCAAATTGCGAAACCCCCTAATCAGTCTATAACTTTAGTTTTCCCTTCTTTTCTTTCTATATCATATGTAAAATTGGTTCTTATTCCCACATATCATATAAAGCAGCCTTATTATATATACAGAAAACTAAGTATGGTATTATTCTTAAATTATTTAGCACCTTCTAATATTACAGATAGAATCCGTCATTTTCAACAGTGAACATGTATTTCTTCTTAGCATAACGCGTTTTCTTTTCTTATTTACAATAAAAAAAGCAGCCCATTTTAAATATGGCTGCTTCTAATACACTTTACTCTTTCGCTTTTTTCTCTTTCTCTGCCCTTACAAACTCGTGGAACATTTTCATTAAAGCACGCTTTTCAATCCGTGATACGTAGCTTCTAGAAATACCAAGCGCCTTAGCGATTTCCCGCTGTGTTTTCTCCTTATCTAGCCCAAGTCCAAAACGTTTCACAATCACTTCTTTTTCTCTTTCGTCTAAAATATCGATATACTCTTTAATTTTTTCTAACTCCATACTAAGCTGAATCATATCAATTACATCTTCAGACTCTGATTTTAATATATCAATAAGCGATATTTCATTGCCCTCTTTATCTTGCCCGATCGGATCATGAAGTGAAACATCTTTTTTCGTTTTCTTTAGTACACGTAAATGCATCAAAATTTCATTTTCAATACAGCGTGCTGCATACGTCGCAAGCTTCGTTCCCTTTCCTGCAGAATAGCTCTCGATCGCTTTAATGAGCCCGATCGTACCAATTGAAATTAAATCTTCTGCATCTTCTCCTGTGTTCTCAAATTTTTTAACGATATGAGCTACAAGCCGTAAATTATGTTCAATTAAAAGATTTCTCGCTTGAGCATCACCTTGCTCCATTAACTCTAAGTACTTTCTCTCATCATCTGATGATAACGGCTGCGGGAACGCATTGTTCTTCACATAAGAAACAAAGACAAACACTTCTCGAACCATATATCCAATTGCGGCGAATAGACTCAAACCTTTCACCTCCGCCAAAATAGTGGTCTTTATTATGTGTATGTGGGCGTGAGGTTGTTTGTGTCTGTACAGTTTATTTATAAAACTCAACACTTCTAACATTTAAAATATTTTATCGTTATATTATAATTAAATAAAATTGTTATTTATATATGAATATGCTATTAAAGGGGACACTATTCATGATTACATTAGAACGATTATTAAATGTAACAATTTATTTAGGGGTATTTTTACTTTTCATTTCGTTCATTACTTTTGTTATTAAAAGAGGGCCTGATTTATTATTTTTTCAATTTGGAATTTCTTTATTTTTTGGAGCTCAAATTATAACTGGAATAAAATTTTTTCATAACTATGGTTTCTCCTTTCACTCAAAACTAGAACTACTTATCTTTATTTTCTATGTAATTGGAATTATTACATGTATACTATTATTCTTTCACTTTCAAAATCCGTATCGAATTTTTTTATTAATCTGTAGTTGTTTATTTTTAACTGGATCCAATTATTACTTTAAAGAAACATTAAATTTTAGTAAAAAAATTCCAAATCAAAACAAAACTTTTTTAAGTACACAAGATGACTCTTTTCCAAAAGAAGTTCGTAAATTTTCAGAGGATTACAACAACATAATAAGAAATGATTTTTATGAAATACCGATGATTCCTACTGAATTACAGATTACAAGCAAAAAAGATTCTTCCCATAGTACATCTTACTTAGTTGAACTTCATAATAGCGAGAATGAAATTACTGATGACTCTGTACAATTAACTCCATCAGACCGTTTTTATGTGCTGTTAAATAAACAAAAAACAAAAATATCAAAAATAGTATATGAAGGGCAGAATTTTTTCACATTTACAGTCACACTAAAGGCTCTTAATTTACAGCAAGAACCAGAAATTCATAATATGTTTTTAGAAATAGATAAACGTAGAGCGATGAATCTTCTTAATTTTGAAATTAAAGCCCATACTAAAGAATGGAAAGTAATATTTAAAAGTGATAGTTCTTATTCCAATCTTCCTATCACATTTACTTTTGAAAAACGAACAGGCAAAGTATAAAAATAAAAAGAGTTATTTTTTCTTTGAAAAATAACTCTTTTTATTTTACTTACTCCAAATCTTTCTCCCCGCTTGGGCATCAATATAACGAATTTCCCGCCTACAATCAAAAGGTTCTTTATGTTTTTCATCTGTCGTTTGTTTGTAAAGTAGTTTGTATTTCGTTTCCTCTGCATCATGATCTAAAGACCATTCTAATTTAACTCGGATAGCCTCTCTGTATATTTCTAACGCTTTTTCTTTAGTTACTTTTGGTGTTATTTCGTATGTGAGCAATTCTTTTATAAAGTTGCTAGACTCCCCCGAGTAGTGCATAACAGCACCATTTTCTGCATTGATGTTAATCATAAATTGGTTATACTCTGCCGGAATATCATTTATATATACAGAAAAGATAAATCTTTCAATCCCATCTTCTGCTTCTTCACGTTCCTCCCAAAGACGCAGATATTGTGTGATATCTGGAATAACTCGTTCTAAAAATTGAAGTGCTTTTTGTAAACATTCCTCTCTAGACAGTATTTGCTTTACTTCTTTATCATCTGTCAGTTTTATAAAACCAGTTAATTCATTGGTTAATTTATCAATTTTAACGCTAACTAAATTATTATATTTCAACATCGGTAAATGCTTTTTAAAGAATTCATTCATTAAATATGGATTCTTTTCTTCTTTCTGTTTTTGTAATTCCTCTTTCGGAACAAATTTCATCCTTATTTCATCATCACTTTCTGTCTCATCTACTTTTGTAAAACCTTCTTTATTCCAGTCAAATAATTCGAATACTTCACCTCGTTCGTTACCTTTTTTCGATTTTTCAACAGCTACAGCCGAAGGCAATTTATAATGATCTGGTCCAAATAAATCTTTACCTGTACTTGCATCAATAAACGCATGACTAGGCTCTGGTTCATATACAAGATGGTACCCTTTTACTTCTTCCCCGTTTTCATACTCACATGAAGAGTATGTTAAATCTATAAATACAAGTCTCATATCTTGTCTAGCTTTCAAATTTTCTAAAACGATATTCTCCTCAACAATTTCACTTGGCCATAACGGTTTTTTCTCTATAGCTTTTTGTCCATTGTAATGAAAATGCACAACATTACCTGAAGAGTGCACTCGCACAACGCACCCTGTATTCGGCAATGGATAGCTATTCACTTCTTGCATATAATTTACTTCTTTCCAACCGCGCCTGTCGTCCTTAACCGTTACATATGTATAGAATTCATATCCTTCTTTTGTATATTTTTTCAAGAACGCATTTGCAATCTCTCTTGCCTTCTTCTCCTCTATCGCTTCCTTGCCACTTGAAAAAGAATTTTCATCATCTATCTTAAATTCAATTAAATTACCAGTATGTCTATTTAATGTAATTTGTATCTGTTTCTCCTCATCATCTTTATGTGCCCACCACAATAAATGATACGGGTCATCAACCCCTTCTTGATCATCTACAACAAGACTATATTCATCTGGAATATTAATAATATGAGCCACTTGCTCTTTTCTTTCTTTATCTTTTTGATTCATCATACCGCTCCCTTTATTACAATTTAAGGTAATTATAACAAACAAAACCAAAGAACTATAAAAAAAGACTAGAGATATCTCTAGTCTTCTACTTCGTTTCACGATGTAACGTTACTCGCTTTAATCGTGGACAATATTTTTTTAATTCGATGCGTTCTGGATTGTTTCGTTTATTTTTTTTAGAAATGTAATTACGATCACCGCACTCCGTACAAGCTAATGTAATATTTACACGCATATTTAATTCTCCTTTCTTTCAAAAATCGCAACTAAAACGTAATGATTACGATTTATATATTATAAAACTTCATTCCATTTGTCAATTGCAAAAACAAGAAGATTCCATTTAGAATCCCCGTGTTTTTATAGTTAAATAAATTTTCTCCCGCATTAACGGGCAGTAAGACCCCCACTGATTAAAAGTTTCACTTTATTAAAACGATTCGTATGTAACAAACTCACTAATCGGCTTTCGATATCCTCGTGGGCGAGTTTTAGTCGTATCACTTTTTCCTATCGTAATCATTAAAACAGGTACTATATGCTCCGGCATATTTAATTCACTTTGTACTGCTTTTTCATCGAAACCAATCATTGGACATGTATCATAGCCATAATATTTAGCTGCGTACATAAAAGTCATCGCGCTTAACGAAGCATTTCTAATCGCTTCATCCTCCATGAAACGCTCTCCTTTTCCTTCATATAAACCTTTCGTTTGCCTAATTGTATCTTCATATTCACATTCATCAATCATTTTTAAAACTTTCATACCGAAGTAAATATTTTCAACATTTTGGTATGCTTTTTTATCACCACAAACGAGCACTACCGCTGATGCACTCGATACTTTATATTGACCGAAAGCTAATTCTTTTAATCTTTCTTTTCGCTCTTGATCACGAATTACAACATAATGTGTGTGCTGCAAATTATAGCAAGATGGAGAAAGCTTAGTTAACTCAAATATTTTTTTAAAATCCTCATCAGGGATTTCTATACCTTGTATAAATTTCATTGCAGAACGTCTAGCAATTGCTAATTCTTCAAAGTTCACCATATATCCTCCTCGATAACTGTAAATTTAAATATACATTAATTTATACAAATAGATAAATCAAATAAAAACACTTTAAATCCGAATAATAATTATGATTAACAGCAAAAAAGACAAAAAGCTGAAACAATTAGTTCATACGAAATTCACACGAATCTATTACTATAGAAACTGTACATAGTGAACTTATTAACAATCACGTTTATTTATATAAAATCTTACTCGAAAGGAGTTGAAAGTATGAAAACTAAATATCGCTTTATGATCTCATCATTTGCTGCTTGCGCTTATATGATTTGGTATTTAGTATAATAACGACCTCACTTGCAAATAGGAAAAGGTGTGTATATAAATGGAATATAATCAATCAACAGTTAACTACTGGAAAGCTTTTGTATTACCATATACATTTGCTTTAGAAGAGTTAAAAACTAAATTTGAAATTATGAACCGGGAAGCTCAATTTCTAGAGGATTACAACCCGTTTGAACATATAAAAACAAGACTAAAACAACCTGAAAGTATTATTAAAAAACTAGAGCGCAAAAGCTTATTACCAACAGTTGAAAATGCTCAAACACATTTACAAGATATTATTGGTATTCGTATTACATGTTGCTTCGTAGAAGATATCTATCATTTGAAAGAAGTCATTCAAAAACGCGAAGATATGGAAGTCATAGAAGTAAAAGATTATATCGCTAACCCAAAACGAAACGGATATAAAAGTTTACACATGATCATTAAATACCCTTTATCACTAAATTCTGGTACAAAAGATGTATTTGCAGAAATTCAGTTACGTACACTGGCAATGGACTTTTGGGCAAGTTTAGAACACAAACTTTATTATAAATATGAAGGGAAAATACCGGAGTATTTAAAAGATGAACTACATGATGCAGCAATGAAAGCTGAAGATCTGGATAATAAAATGGCCACAATTCGTCAAGATATTGATGATATTGAGGCATGTTCAAATCAAATTATGCTACCACTATAAAAAAAGGTTCTCGCCAATGAGAACCTTTTTTCTATCATTTTTGGGAAGTACGACTCCACACTTATTAAAGTTTCACGTTATTTTTTCTCTATTGTTCGAACCTCTTCAATCTTCCATTTATCCTCTTCTTTTCCAAGGGCATACTGTACTTTCTTTTGAAGAGTAATACTGTCGTCTACTTCCTTTTCTTTCGTTTCAACAATAACATACCCTACTTTACTAACTTTCATATCTATATGTTCCAATTCAATTTTCTTATTTCCCTTTTGAAATGCGGCTTCTTTTTGTGTTTTTAAGTCTTCAGCACTAGGCATCTTCTTTGAAAATAACTCCATATGTTCTGCAAGATTTTTTTCATTGGTCGTTCGCACAAATGTATGAATAACATCTTGAATAGATTTCTCTTCTTCTTTTGTTATTTGTACCTTTTCCTCAGTTTTTTTAGTAGTAGAGTTTTGTGCTACATTATTCTCTTCTTGTTGACATCCAACTAGTAATACTACAAATGCTAGAAGGAATCTTAATTTCGTAAATATTTTTTTCATATTTCCAACTCCTAAAAAGAAAAGCGAGGCAGTTCGCCTCACTTTCGCTCTTAATTAGCGTCTTCCTTTATTCGGATCACCGCCACCAACAATATCAAAGACACGTTTCGCTATATTTGTATTCTCTTGAACGCCAGAGAACAAGTATTTACCTGGACCAAATGCATACACGTTCACATCTTCCCCTGTATGTCCACCTGTTGTCCAGCCTGTAACCGAGCGCTTATTGAAAATATCTTCAATTGCATTATCAATCTTTGTTACATCTTTTGACGGAGCTATATCATTTACAGCTTGAATTTCTTCTGGAGTTAATTGTAAATCAATATACTTTTTCAATGTTTCTTCTACATTTGCACCTTTTGCAATCTCATTTGCCATAAAGTCTGGTGTGCGTTTTGCAGCTTTAATTGGATCTACTTTAAAGTTATACTCGCCATTGGCACCTAAAGATAAGCCACCAGTAGCGTGATCTGCCGTTGCAACAACTAATGTATTTTTATCTTTTTTCGCAAACTCAATCGCTGCTTTGAAAGCTTTTTCGAAGTCTTCCATTTCACTCATTGCACCAACAATATCATTATCATGTCCAGCCCAGTCGATTTGACTTCCTTCCACCATTAAGAAGAAACCATTTTTATTTTTGTTCAAACGCTCAATTGCTGCATTAGTCATTTCTTCTAATGAAGGTGTTTTCTCATTGCGGTCAATCATTTTATCTAATCCACCTGGTGCAAATAAACCAAGAATTTGATCATTTTTATCATTTAACAATTGATCTCGATCCGTTACATAGCTATAACCAGATTTCTTAAACTCTTCTGTAAGATTACGATCTTTTCTAACAAAGTTCTTTACGCCGCCGCCAAGCATAACATCTACCTTATGCTTCCCTTTAATTTTCTCATCAAAATAATCATTTGCAATTGCGTCCATATTTTTACGGCTAATGTCATGCGCACCGAAAGCAGCTGGTGTTGCATGTGTAATTTCAGAAGTTGCAACGAGTCCCGTTGATTTCCCTTTTTCTTTCGCTTGCTCAAGAACTGTTTTCACTTCCGCTTTATCATTATCAACTGCAATTGCAGCATTATATGTTTTAATTCCTGCTGACATAGCTGTTGCTGCCGATGCAGAGTCTGTAATATTTTCATGTTCATCTTCTGGGTATGTTTTTTGTGTTCCTACAAGATGCTTATCAAATTCTGTAGATTCCATTTCAAAGGTTTTTGGATTATCTTTCATATAACGGTGAGCCGTCATATATGAAGGACCCATACCATCCCCAATTAATACGATAACATTTTTGATCTTTGCATTGCTTCCGTTCTCATCTGCATTAACCTCACTAGAACGAGTAAAATTCCATGTTGCTACCGAAGTAACTGCTAATGATGCCACAACTGCAAATGGCCATGCTTTTTTCACAAACTTTTTCACTGTCTTGTCCCCCTAATTAGGTTATTCATTTCCCACTATCAAATTTAATGGAAGACTATTAAGAGAAAATTAGCTGTATGTAAATTTTTTGTTAACTTATGTAAATATCAGTTATAATTTGTATAAGTTTGTCTTTTTGTATCAATCATTCCGCCCTTTACAATTTAAATATAAACAAGTTGGATTTCATTTAACGTAAATCTCTTTTTTTACATTTTGACTCTATGTTTATGAAAATAAATAGAAATGCGGTGAGCCTTTATGAAAATAGTAAAGCTAAATGAATCTTTTATTTTTGAATTACTTAATCTTTGCAAATCTGTTGGATGGTTACACGATGAAATTTTTATGAAAAAACAATTCGAAATGTATCTTTCTATCGGCACACTTGTAGGTTACATTCATGAAAACAAACTCATTGCGACTGGAGGAGTATTTCCCTTTACAAGTAACTTCGCTTCCATTGGTATGTTAATCGTTCACCCTAATTTTCAAGGACGCGGAATAGGGCGCATGTTGCTAAATCATTGCTTGGAACAAATTCATCCAAAACAACCCATTGCACTTATTGCGACAAAAGCTGGCGAACCTCTATACACATCATGCGGATTTCAAACAGCAACAACGATTCATCGTTTTGAAAAGCAAACTATTAAGACGTACCCTTCTCACTTACAACAAGTACAAGAAGAAGACCTTATATTTCTTACTTCTCTGGATCAAATTGCAACTGGTATGAATCGTTCTCTACTTTACTCTTTGCTATTACCAAGGGCCGTACACTCTTTTAAAATTGAAAGAAATAACTGTATAGAAGCTTTTTCATTATGCATACAAAAGGGCAATATATTATGTATCAATCCACTTATCGCCAAGCAAGAAGAAGATGCTATCCAATTATTAAAAAAGATATGTGAATGTTGGAATGGTATAGTACGAATTGATGTTCCACACTCACAATTTACATTTCGTCAATTTCTTCAAACAGAAAATTTCCAAGAAATGCTCCTTTCACCTCTTATGATAAAAAATGGTAGCCAACTTCCTGGAAATCGTAATATGCTATTTGCTATGATAGATACAGCGTTATGTTAGAAAGGAGACACCTAATTGAAGCGATTTAGCTATTTTATGGTAGGTTGTCTTACTCTTACACTATTAGTAGGATGTAGTGCAGCAGAAAAGCCAGTAGAACAAGTAAAACAAGTTAAAAATACAATTACAGCGAAACTAGCTACCGAGGAAAAAATGGTAGAAATAGATGGTCAAACCATTTACTTTAAAAAGATTGGTAATGAAAAACCACCTTTACTTATGATTCATGGCTTTGGAGGATCATCAGATGGTTTTCAAAAGATTTACTCCGATTTAGCAAAAGATCATACAATTATTTCTGTAGATGCTTTAGGATTCGGGCGCTCATCTAAGCCAATGGATTTTTATTATTCTTTTCCAACTCATGCAAATTTGTATTATAAATTAATGAAAAAACTAGGGTATGATTCATTCGCAATACTGGGGCATTCCATGGGGGGAGAAATTTCTCTAAATTTAACATATTTATATCCTGAAGCAGTTACTCACCTTATTTTAACTGATGCTACAGGTGGCCCTCATACATTCGTTAATAAACAAGGCTCACCAAAACCACAATTGTCGACTGATTTAAATGCCGTTTCTTCTATTACAGATTATGATGAAAGCAAAGTGAAATTCAAACGTAATGATGAAGAGCATTATAATAAAATGAAATTATGGCCTAGACGTCTTAAAATTAATGCAAATGAAATAAAACAGCCAACTTTAATTATATGGGGCAGAAATGATAGTAGCGTTTCCTGGAAAGAAGGAGAAACGTATCATCAATTCTTAAAAAATAGCACTTTACATATTATTGAAAAAGGTTATCATGCACCATTTCGCCAAGAACCACAAGAATTTGTCGGGTATGTAAAAGATTTCTTTAAGAACAATCCGATTAAAGTTGAAAAATAACATAAACGGGTATCTCAAAATGAGATACCCGTTTTCATATATTAAGCAGCTTGCTTTTGGCGTTTTGGAGTTTTTGATCCTAATACTTTCGGGATAACGAAGCCATCCATTCCAAATTTCCCAGCGTTCATACCGGAAACAAGAACAAACATAGATAAGATAACCATCTCAGGGTTCACACCAATTGACCCACTAAACATATAGGAAAAGTTCATTACAAGACCAAAAAAGACCGCTGTTTTTGTTAAACAGCCTACAATTAAACCAATTCCGACTAAAATTTCTCCCCATGTTACAAGTGTATTAAACAAATCTACATTTGGAATTGCAAATTCTTGTAAGAATGATGCCCACCAAGATTGAACAGCCGGTTGTGCACCTTTAGATTTTTCAATTGCCCCTTGCAAATAACCTGTTGCATCGAATCCTTTTCCTTGTAGTTTACCGATTCCAGCCATTAACCATGTGTAACCAAGATATACTCGAATTACTGCTAATGCAAAAGAAACTGCTTTGTTTTCTCTTAAAAATTGAATAACCATATCTTCCTCCTAAAGTTGTAATTAAGTTAGTTACAGATAATATAATAACATTAGTTACTTATTTTTCAAACGTTAATTATGAATAATCTGTGACATGCGTATGAAACATTAAAAACTAACGTTTATATAGTAACTTTTATTACCTGTAAAAACTTGAACATATCATACCACAAGTGATAACCATTTTCATTGAAAAAAATGTAAAAAAAATGTGAGTTAAATGTGAAACACGTTTATTCGAATATAGAATAAACGTGTTTCACACTAATTATAGAATCGAAATGTATGTGTCTCCTCATCAATTAAACTCGCTTCTTGTAACGCTTCTTCTAACGTTTTCCCATGGTTAATAACCCCATAAAATAAGCGTATAGTAAACATAAGTGCTGCATTTCCATCTACATAATCAATCGATCCAATATATGATTTCGCACCACTATGTAAAAAAAATTTTGCTAGATTTTGCTCCCCTAACGTACACCCGCTATTTACAATATGTGTATTATGCAATTTTGCATATTTATAAATTTCTTCTGTACCAAAATACCCTCTCGGTTCATCTTGTTCATATACTTCTTCGCCTAACTCTTCCATGACAAACTTCCCTTCTTCACCATGAAAGCAAAAAATAATATAATTAATATTGTTAAATAAGTTCTTTCCAGAAAGAACTTCCACAAAATCTTTCGGTCTACCAATCCAATATGTCACAACCCTTGCACCAAAATATTCAAGAGATGCTCGAATTGATTGCGCTTCTAAATCCGAATTAAAACCAACTACTAATGCAATATTCAACATACAACCCCCATCCTATAATCAGCCCTTATCAATCAGAATTTTATGGGATAAATCCATTTCATATATGCCCGTTTCTTTCAAAAAATCTGATCTAGTTAAAACGACTTTCTGGTAAATCCGTTGTATGTTCACCTTCACCATGCCGAACAAAAACGATTTTCATATTCAGCCTCCTCTTCCTATAAAATCCTCACACATATTTCTTCCCTATTGCATTCTTTATTCCTGCTGTATAAAAACCGATATGTAAAAAAGGTTTGACACTAAACTTTGTAAAATATTACAATATTACATGTAAAATACTTTTTACACCGAAAGGAGAATTACATATATGAAATGGATAATTGTCTTTATTGGAATGATTGTATGGGGATATATAAACGGCTTCTTTAGTAGTGATCAAACTGCTAATCCCTGGATTACAGATGATGAACGTGAAACAAAAATTAAACAAAAAGCAATTACGGCAAGCTGGTCCGGTGTTTTTATGTTTTGTACCATTAGCCTCTTAAATAAATGGTTAGGTTTAAGCACAAACGATAAATCACCGTACTTACCAGACCCTATCGCAGCTATTTTAAAGGAAAATGTAGAGTTACAAGTTTTACTCATGCTATTTGTTATGTATGGAATATTTTACTTACATTATCGAAGAAAATTAAGTGCCTAACTTCTAACTCATGATTATCCTCCTAAATGGTTATAGTAATTAGGACGAAATGAAAGGAGCGATAGAAAAATGAGTAACTCGAATGAATTTTTAGATACACTACATGAAAAACAAGCAAAAGATGAACAAAATAGAAAGCGCCAAGGGAACGGAAACCCAGCGAAAAAAAAGCCAAATAAAACGCATAAATAACAATAAAAAACTGCCTAAAATGATCTTTTAGGCAGTTTTTTATTGTTATTTCACCGAGATGACATTTTCCCAATTCCATTTCTCATAATACCACGCTGGTACATCTATATTTTCAATCCACTTCTTTTCCTGTTTCCCATCTTTATGAGCAAGCCATACATCCGCTTTCTTACGGTCTGAACGTATCCAAATTAATTGATTACTCTTCTTCATGAAGATCGGGTGGTAATCCCCTTGCCTGTTCTTTTTCTTTGTGATTTGATGCTGTGCATTACTTGTACTATCGACCTCATACAAAGATGGTAGTGGCCTTTTTTCTGGTGGAGTTTCTATCCCTGCCTCCTTTGCTCGTGAAACGATAATTACTCTATCGTTCTTCCATACAAAATCCCAATCAACATATCCTTTCGGCGTAAATATGTTCTGCTGAAGTGCTGGCAATTCCTTTACTTTTAAATGCTTATTTTCTAATGCAACTCTTCCGCTCCCTTCAATATAAGCTAATATATTTTTTGATGGTGCCCATTGAAACCATTGTGCGTTTAGTAACATTTGATCTACTTTTTCAAACCGACTGCCATCTGCACGAACTAAGCAAAGCGTATTACTATCAGCTGACCATGAAGCTGTCGGTACTGCTAAAAATGAAATCCACTTTTGATCTGGTGACCACTTAAAGCCACTTGCTACTAGCGCTAGGAAATCATCATGTTCATTTGGCAATGCATACAAATGCTTCATTTTGTGAGGATTCATATGTGCATCTTTTTGCACTTCATATAGCTGAGCCCCTGTCCATCCTGTTGGAAGTAAGTGCGCTTCAGAGGATACAAGAAAGTTCTTTCCATCGGGGTACCATGCATAATCCCCTACACCAGCCGATACATTTTCAAAATCTGCATTCTTTTTTTCTACATCAAATGTATTTAATGTACCTGTAAATATAAATGCAATTATATTTTCTGTTGGTGACCATTGATAATTCGATGCTTCTGAGTGAAACGGCGTAACTTTCTTTCCATCTTTCAGCCGATATAACTCAAGAATATTTTGTTTCTTCCCTTTTACATATGCCAGCCATTCTCCATCATGTGACCACTTTGGCCCTGTTATGTTCTCTCCTTTTGTAAGTTGTTTTTCTTTCCCCTCAACTTTAATCCAAAGGTTATGATGACGAATAAAAGCAACTTTCACACTATTATTTTCTGCGCTAGTAATAGTGATAGAACACAAAAACATAAACAACACTACACTACCACTTACTATTAGCCTTTTCATACCATCACTCCATTTCCCTCATAGCATTCCTCACTTTCTTCCTACAATATATGAAAAATATCGATTCGACATAATCAGAAAAAATTCCCCAAGAAATTTCCAATTCATAGAGGATTGGTATGAATTATGTCGAAAGTATAGTTTAGCCAACATTTATATTTATAAGTTATAACTAAAATGTAAGATTTAATTTCTGAATATTGGCACTTTTTATTAGGGGGAGTATCAATGAAAAAAACTACATCTACACTATTAAGCATGGCGCTTGTCTTTTCTAGTTTTGGAGCTTTAAGCGCTCATGCTGAATCACTACAAAAGGAGAAGCAATTTAGTCCACAATTAAAAACAACGATTGAACAGTGGGGAGAACATAAAATTGCTCAAAATGTTGAAACGAAAACAACAAAAGAAATATCAGTAATTGTAGAATTGCAACATGCACCTCTCGCTGCTCAAAGTAATATTCAGCATGCTCCAGATTTACAAAATAGTAATGCTCAGTCTTATCATGCTGAGCTAAAAAAAGCACAAGAAGATACGACTAAGAAAATAAAAGAAAAAGCACCTGGTGCAAAAATTAAAGAAGTGTATAATACGTTATTTTCCGGATTCTCTATTTCAGTTCCTGGAGATCAAATTACCTCTCTTGCCTCTTTACCTGAAGTAAAAGCAGTCTATCCGAACTTAACATATAAATTGCATGAAACATCAAAAAGTACTACTAACGAAGAAGCACCAAATATCGGTGGACCGACAATTGGTGCACCTGAAGCGTGGAATTTAAAAGATCCATCTGGCAAACCGCTTGATGGAAAAGGCATGAAAGTAGCCATTATCGACTCTGGCGTAGACTATACACACCCTGACTTAAAGGCAAATTATATCGGTGGATATGACACGGTTGATGAAGATAGCGATCCAATGGATGGTAACGTACATGGTACTCATGTAGCTGGAATTATTGCGGGTAATGGAAAAATTAAAGGCGTTGCTCCAAACGCTTCTATTCTAGCCTATCGTGTAATGAATGACGGTGGAACTGGTACAACAGATGATATTATCCAAGGGATTGAGCGAGCGATTCAAGATGGTGCGGATGTGTTAAACCTCTCCCTTGGGCAAGATTTAAATGTACCTGATCAGCCTGTAACATTAACGTTAGAACGAGCAGCGAAACTTGGTGTTACTACTGTCGTTTCAAATGGAAATGACGGACCAAAACCTTGGTCTGTTGATGCTCCTGGTAACGCAAGTAGTGTCATTTCTGTTGGAGCATCTACGGTTTCTATCCCGTTTCCAACATTCCAAGTAGCTGGTTCCAGCAAAACATATCAAGGGTTACCGTTATCAAAATCCGATTTTCCAATAGGAAATGATTCCCCTCTTGTATATGTTGGTTATGGCAATCCAAGTGATTATGCAAAACAAGATGTGAAAGGGAAATTCGCACTTATTTTACAAGGTACTTCTAGTACATTAGTAAAAGCAGAACAAGCGAAGCAAGCTGGGGCACTTGGTGTGTTATTAATCTCTAACGAAAAAGAAATTAATATGATGCCGGAATATTTTTCACGTGAACATCTGGCTATCCCAGTAATGCAATTATCAAATACAAATGGGGAAGAATTAAAAACTTTAATCACAAAACGAAAGAAAAATATAAAAATTGGACAACCAAAGCAAACAGAACTTATCGGTAACTTTAGTTCAAGAGGACCATCACAAGGAAGTTGGCTAATAAAGCCTGATGTTGTTGCACCTGGAGTACAAATTACTAGTACAGTACCGCGAGGCGGCTATGAATCGCATAACGGAACAAGTATGGCTGCTCCGCAAGTAGCTGGAGCGGTTGCCCTCTTGCGTCAAATGCATCCGGATTGGACGACAGAACAATTGAAAGCGGCTCTTACTAACAATGCAAAAACATTACATGATGTCAATGAAAATACATACCCTGTTATGGCACAAGGATCTGGTTTAATTAACATTCCGAAAGCAGCTCAAACAAATGTATTAGTAAAACCTAACAATGTCAGCTTTGGTCTTATTAAGCCAAATAGCGGAAAAGTAAAACTGACGCAAAATGTTACATTACAAAACCTTTCTAGTAAAAAGAAAAGTTTTTCAACTCGTGTGGAATTACTAGATGCCAACACAAAAACAAAAGTAAAAGCTTCTGTCCCTTCATCGATTAGCATACAACCGAATAGTAGTACCGAAAAACCATTTACTATCACGGTAGATAGCTCACTACCACAAGGTGTGTATACTGGAAATGTATATGTAAAAGAACAAGGGGCAAAAGAAGAAATTCGAATTCCATTCACATTTAGTATCGATCCTAAAGATTATAAACGTATCGATGGACTTGAAATTATTAATTCTACTTTTAGCCCAAATGGCGACCACGTACTAGATGATAATCTCATCAACTACTATTTAGTTGCGCCTGTGGATGATGTAACATTACATGCAAATTTAGTTACGAAAGAACGTGTAACGTATCAAGGGATTATCCATCAAGCTAAAAATGCAACTCCTAGATGCAAACCTTTCAAATGGAATGGTACAAAAGCAGATGGCATTCCTTTAGCTGACGGGCTATATCAAATCGAAGCAGTTGCTTCTAATTCTGGTGGAGAAACAAAACAAACAGCTGCTGTATTTCTTGATCGAACTGCACCTAAGTTAACACACGAAGTTGACCAAGAAAATCTCGTAATTAGAGGAAAAGTTGATGATATTCTACTAGATTGGATGTCAGAATCTGGTTGGATAGCACCTGGTATTCCAGTGAGAATGCAATATGAAATTAACGGAAATGGTGTATGGGAACAGGCATTCCTGAACCCTTGGGAGAAAAGCTATGACATTTATTTCGATCGCACTCAATTACACGAAGAAAAAAATACTATTCACATTGTAGCAACTGATGCAGCTGGCAATACCTCTAATTTAACTGTTAATTTAGAAGTGAAATAAAGTGAAGCCTTAATCAGTAGAGATTTTGTTCATCCCCACTGATTATTAGCCTTCACCAATCGGGGGTTACGGGCAGTTATTCTCCCACCGAATTTTGAGGTAGGAATTTTACTGCTCATTAACACGGGATAAAAAATTTTTGTTGACAATTTTTTTAATATAGTTTTATAATACAAAACATAGTTTAGTTTAACGAATTATATATCGGCTTTGAAGGAATGCTAGTAGCGACTTATATCACTGTCCCAGAGAACTGATGGTTGGTGCGAATCAGTACATATACAAGCGTGAATTACAATTCTGGAGCTTCTTTCCCGTAATGCTTTTTATGCATGAAGAGAAAGACGGATCTTTCCGTTATCGTAAAGTGAGTGGTAAACAATTAGTTGTTTACAAATAGGGTGGTACCGCGATTTTTATCGTCCCTATCGGATTTTCCGATAGGGACTTTTTTGCATCCATCCTCTTACACAATTTCATATATACGCGTTGAAAGAATCGCAGTAGTATCTTATATCCCTGTTACAGAGAGCTAATGGTCGGTGGAAATTAGCACATATATAAGTATGAATTACAATTCTGGAGCTTCTTTTTCGTAGTGCTTTTATGCATGAAGGAAAAGACGGAATTTTTCCGTTATCATTAATTGAGATGTAAGTATATTTTCACTTACAAATAGGGTGGTACCGCGATTCTTTCGCCCCTATCGGATTTTCCGATAGGGGCTTTTTCTATTTATCACAGAAACATATGTTAAATAATTCCGAATCTTATGATAAAATTTTATAAGCGCTTACAAAAAAATGAAAGGGGGGTGATACAAGCTATACGAAATCGATATTCAATTTTATTGAAAAAAAGGAGGATGTCTAAATGACAAAGAAAACAGAAATTCCATCGCATTTAAAACCATTTGTATCCACACAACATTATGATCAATACACACCGGTGAATCACGCTGTGTGGCGTTACATTATGAGACAAAATCATAGCTTCTTAAAAGACGTTGCTCATCCAGCCTATGTGAACGGACTACAATCATCTGGTATTAATATAGATGCAATTCCAAAAGTAGAAGAAATGAATGAGTGTTTGGCACCAAGCGGCTGGGGCGCTGTAACAATTGACGGACTTATTCCTGGCGTAGCATTCTTCGATTTTCAAGGACACGGATTACTACCGATTGCAACAGATATCCGGAAAGTAGAAAATATCGAGTACACACCAGCTCCAGATATCGTACATGAAGCCGCAGGACACGCACCGATTTTACTTGATCCTACATATGCAAAATATGTGAAACGTTTTGGGCAAATTGGTGCAAAAGCTTTCTCTACAAAAGAAGAACATGATGCATTTGAAGCTGTTCGTACATTAACGATAGTAAAAGAAAGCCCTACTTCTACTCCTGATGAAGTTAAGGCTGCTGAAAATGCTGTAATTGAAAAACAAAAGTTAGTTTCTGGTTTATCGGAAGCTGAACAAATTTCACGTCTTTTCTGGTGGACAGTAGAATATGGATTGATCGGAAATATAGATGATCCAAAGATATATGGTGCTGGTCTCCTTTCTTCTGTTGGCGAAAGCAAACATTGCTTAACAGACGCTGTAGAAAAGGTTCCATTTTCTATCGAAGCATGTACAGGGACAACTTATGACGTAACAAAAATGCAACCACAACTATTTGTTTGTGAATCCTTTGAAGAATTAACAGATGCGCTTGAAACATTTTCTAAAACAATGGCCTTTAAAACAGGTGGAAAAGAAGGTTTAGAAAAAGCAATTCGCTCTGAGAACTATGCAACAGCTGAGCTAAATAGTGGATTACAAATTACAGGTACATTTAGCGAGACAATTGAAAACGATGCAGGTGAATTAATTTACATGCGAACAAATTCGCCAACGGCATTAGCGCTTCATAATAAACAGTTAGCGAATCATTCTACTTCTGTACACAGTGACGGATTTGGAACACCGATTGGATTACTTACTGAAAATATTGCATTAGAAAATTGTACAGACGAACAACTACAATCATTAGGAATTAAAATTGGAACTATCGCTGAGTTTACTTTTGCAAGTGGTATTCATGTAAAAGGAACAGTAACAGATATTGTGAAAAATGATAAGAAAATTGCTCTTATTTCCTTTATCGATTGCACAGTTACTTATAACGCCCGCGTTTTATTTGATGCTTCATGGGGCGCATTTGATATGGCTGTTGGCTCACAAATCACTTCAGTATTCCCAGGTGCCGCAGATGCAGCAGCATTTTTCCCAATGGATGAAGAAGTTCAAGAAATTCCTGCTCCGCTTGTACTGAATGAACTCGAGCGTATGTATCAAACAGTTCGAGATATTCGAAGTGAGGGGATTTTACACGACGCGCATATCGATCAATTAGTAGCAATCCAAGAAGTATTAAATAAATTTTATGCGAAAGAATGGTTGCTGCGCCTTGAAGTATTAGAGTTACTTTTAGAGCATAACAAAGGGCATGAAACATCTGCAGCATTACTACATCAACTTTCTACTTTCACAACTGACGAAGCTGTAACACGCCTTATTAACAATGGTCTTGCGTTACTTCCAATAAAGGATGTGAAAAATGATGCTAAGATTAACTGAAGAAGAAGTTCACGAGGAATTATTGAAGGTAGATAAATGGATGGTAAAAGATGAGAAATGGATTGAACGAAAATATATGTTTTCCGACTACTTAAAAGGAGTCGAATTTGTCTCTGAAGCCGCCAAACTATCAGAAGAACATAATCACCATCCATTTATCCTTATCCAGTATAAAGCAGTTATTATTACTTTGTCATCTTGGAATGCAAAAGGTTTAACGAAACTAGATTTTGAGCTTGCAAAACAATTTGATGAACTATTTTTACAAAACGAAAATGCAATTATAAGAAAATAAAAAAGAGAAGCCTTTTTAGGCTTCTCCTTTTATTTGGAAATGGATACAATGTCCAAATGGATCCTCGACTTGTAATATTCCATCTTTGTACGTAGCAATCTTACCAATATTTTTTAAGCTTTCACATACTTGCTCTTTTTGTTTTTCATCCGCTAATACAATTGTGAAATATTTCAAACCAACAGAACCTGGCATTTGCGGTGGTACCCCTTCACCTTGCCATGTATTTAAACCGATATGGTGATGATAGCCACCTGCTGATACGAACAACGCTCCATTACGAGCTGGGATTGTTACTTCAAAACCAAGACCATCAACATAGAAACGTTTCGCTTCCTCTAAATCAGCTACATGGAAATGAATATGCCCCATCACAGTACCAGCTGGAAATCCACTCCATGTACTTCCTTGCTGCAATAATTCTTCACCAGCTAACGGGTTACTAACAAATGGGAGCTCTCCATTCTCATCACGCCAAACTTCTTTTTGTCGATCATGATAAATTTCAATCCCGTTTCCATCTGGATCAGCTAAATAAAGAGCTTCACTAAAGTAATGATCGGCCCCGCCATGTAGTGGATATACCATTTCTACAAGATGACGAAGAACATTCGCTAAATCCTGCCTACTTGGTAATAAAATTGCGTAATGATATAACCCTGTTCTTCCTCTTTGCTTCGGAAAAGCTTCTTTCTTTTCTTCAATGATAAGAAGTGGTTCATCATTTTCATTCCCAAATGTAACGACTGCTTTTTCTTCTTTTAGCACCTTCATACTTAGTACTTCCGTATAAAACTCTAGTGATTTCTTTACATTAGATACGTATAAATGAACAACATCCAGTGTTGTATCGGGATGAAGTTGAAAACTCATCTTGTTAGCCCCCCATTTAAATTAGTTCTTCTTTGACATTTTTTCTTTTAAGAAATTATCTACAAAACCATCAGCTTTTGCAACAAATAAGTATGCACCCATTGCTAATAATGCAAGTTCTAATTCGAAACCAGGATTTTTTCCATCTCCCAATAAACCAGCTGACCATTTCACTTTTACGATTGCTCCAACCATAACAAGTGCAAATAATAATCCAATATATCTTACACCTAAACCTAGAATTAATAATAGGCCTCCAACTAATTCAAATGTTGCTACACCGTATGCAAGTCCTCCTGGTAAACCAATGCTTGTAAACCACCCTGCAATATTGTCAATTCCTGATTGGAATTTTGTTAAACCGTGCATGAAGAATGTTACCCCTAACACGATACGAATAATTAAGTTACCAATATGTTGATTCATTTCTTTCTCTCCTTTATAGTTTTCTTATACAAAACTTTTATTCACATTACAAAACATACACTAATTTTTTTTATTCGTCAATTCATTTTCACTGGGAAAAAATATATTTTTTTTGCTATGATACAAATAGTTGTTTACAAAAAGGAGCTTGATTTTATGAATATTGGTTCTGCAATACGTGAAATTCGTCAACGTAGAGGCATAACAATCGCACAAATTTGTGAGGGAACAGGTCTTTCTAAAGGATTTATGAGTCAGGTTGAAAATAATAAAACATCACCATCTATCTCAACTTTAGAAACGATCTCCAATTTTTTAAACGTTCCCCTTCCCTATTTATTGTTAGAGCAAAAAGATCGATTAAAAATTGTCAAAAAAGAAGAACGGAAATACAGTGTATACGGCAAAGATGAGCAAAGAATTGAACATGTTGCGGAGCAAGGGGGCCTTCGCCTATCTTTAGTAGAAATCCCTACTGGATTCCCGAAAGAAAACTCACCAAATGCCCATGAAGGGGAAGAATGTCACCTTGTATTACGCGGAAAACTAGAAGTTCAGCACGGTGAAGATATTGCAATTGTAGAAGAAGGTGATTCTTTCTCATGGAATGCATGCGTTCCTCATATTGTTCGTAATATAGGAGAAGAAACTGCATTACTACTCATCTCTAGTTATGCGGAAAATCGAAAACGTGTTTACTAAATAATAAAAAAGAAGCCTGCTAAACAGGCTTCTTTTTTATCCCCTTATAATTCCATAACTTGTCCCCACTAGTACAGTCTTTTCGTGTTGATTGCGATAAACTGACTCGATTGAAACTTTTTTATAGCCTTCCATTTGCTCAACATTTGTTAAAGTTAATTCACAAGTGATTGTATCTCCTGTGAAAACTGGTCTAATAAACTCACTTACTAATTCTCTTGCTATGTAATGTAATTCTTCGCCTACTTTCGTTCCAATGCTAGCAGTCAATAAACCATGGACCATTAATCTTCCATTTTCATCATATTCCACATGGTGTCTACCTTTATCTCCGGTAATATTTGCAAATTCAAACACCTCTTCCTCAGTAAATCTTCTTTCATATTTAAATACATCCCCAACTTTTATACTCATTTTTATCCCCCTAATAATAAACAGAATTTTCTTTTATTTTATCATAAAATGTGCCTCAATCCATTCTCTATTATCAAATCCTCAAAATTACCTCGCTAAACTTTTACTTTTCATTCATTTATCGGTGACCATCTCTTTTCGCGACTTGATATCCATAATACGCACATGTTCCATTTCTCGATAGCTCTCTAACTTCAAATCCACAGCTTCTATAAAAATCAAAATTGTTCGCAGAAGTATGTGCAAACCAGTCACCATGTGGTAGCTTTTGCAAACAAAGAGCGACAAGTTTCTTACCTAATCCCTTCCCTCTATATTCACATTTCACAACTAAATTTACTATGTTCGCGACCATGATTCCATCAGAAATGACTCTAACCATGGCAATCATCTCTTCTTCATCCCAAATTGTGAATGCCCATGTTGAATTTTCAAATGCTATCGTGAATTTTTCAATTTGCCAAGAAGGGATATTATCATTGCTCCAACCGGCATCTTCGAATAAAGTCTTAATTGCATATGCAGGTACACCATTCGTCCCCTCACGAATAATAAGTCCATTATGATAAATGTACATGTAATCCCCCCTTTATTTTTATATACCATTCTTCAAAAAATGCAATTAACCTTTTTTCATCCAACGCGCCTAATGGAATAAACGAGAACATCCATCCCATGAAATGAAGTTGTTTTCTCATAACTAAGCCCCGTTTTTCTAGCAACAAAGATTGAGGCGGGGTGGTCCGGATTAATAAGAGAAATCAATTTATTCATTCGTAACGCTTGGAAGCCATAGTCTCGAAATGCTGCCGCTGCTTCTCTCGCATAGCCTTTTCCCCAATACTGAGGTAATAACCAATAACCAATTTCAATTTCCTCTTTTCCATCTATCTGCTGCTTTACTAATCCTGCATGACCAATCCGTATCCCCGTTTCCTTTTCAATTAATACAAATAAACCGAGGCCGTTTTTATAGCTAGGAATTACCCACTCTTCCAAACTTTTTTTACATTGCATATATGTTTTTAAATTCCCATTTCCAATATAGCGCATTACTTTTTCGTTTCCCCATAGTGAAGCGTAGAACTGTAAATCATCCATTGTATATTTACGAATTTGTAAACGGTCTGTATGAAACATTCCTTCACTCCTTTCTACTAATTTCTTCTTAATTTCACAATCATATTTTGTATGCACAATAAGTGTTACCATTTATTATAAATGAATCAACCACATAACACAGAATATTCAATCTTATAGAAACAAAAAAAGCAGTAGACAAATATTGTCCACTGCATCCATATCATAACTAGCATAAAGAAAACTACAATTGAGGGGGGTGTAGGATTTTCAAATATACTAGATACTTATCCCGTTCTAACGGGCGGTAAACTTTCCAATTGTTTCAAGTGAAAAGTTTACCGCACATAAGAACTTCCTTCGTTCATTAAGATAGTATTGCTAAATAATCATATACACGCTTAGATTTCTCTCCACCCATTCGTGCATGTTGAAGAAGAGAAATACCATGAGGACCAGATGCGCGCAATGCTTCTGGTTGAGCTACTAAAATAGCTTGTACAACTTCTAATTCACCAAGCATAGCTGCTGCAAAAATATCCATCCGAGCACCCTTTTCTAGTAAATAAAGAGCAATATCTTTACGACCTACATGTGCCGATGCGCCTAACGCACTTTCCCAATCTGATCCACCCCAATTATAAGAGGCGTGAAGTAAGCTTGGTGATTCAACCAATAGCTCTTGTACTTTCTCTAAATCCCCGTGAGCTGCCATAACAAATTCTCTTACTAATTCAATGGTAATACGCTCTTCTGTTTGCATCGCTCTTCTCCCCTTTTAGAAATTCGTTTCGGTGTAAAAAAAGGCTTGTCACTTCCCTGAAAAATATCTACATCTATGCCAAATACATGTTGAAACATTTCATGGCATAGTACTTCTTCTGGTATACCATCATACTGAACTTTTCCTCGCTTTAATACAAGTAAACGATCGCTATATTGAGCAGCTTGGTTAATGTCATGTAAAACCATTATAATTGTCATTCCAAACTCCTCATTTAATCGTTTCACAAGTTCCATTACTTCCAACTGGTGAACGATATCTAAAAAGGTTGTTGGTTCATCCAATAATAAGACATTTGTACGTTGCGCTAGCGTCATCGCAATCCAAGCACGTTGCCGTTCCCCTCCTGATAAAGAATGTAAAAGACGATATTCATACCCTTCAAGATTTGTAACAGACAATGCCCAATCAACAATTTCTTCATCTTCTTTATTTAAGTGGCTACTCCATGATTTATGTGGACCTCTTCCGAACTCAATTAGTTCTTTCACTGTTAAATCTAATTGATGATCATGCATTTGTGGTAACATTGCTAATTGCTTCGCTACATCAGCACTCTTCATCATATGAATATTTTTCCCATCTAAAATGATGTCCCCTTCGCTTTGTTTCAGTAGCCTTGCTATTAAACGAAGCAAAGTAGATTTTCCCGATCCATTCGGACCAATTAAACTAACGATTTCTCCAGCCTTAATATGTACATTCATATTTTGCATTTGAAATCTTTCAGAGTGTGCGTAAAACACTTTGTTAACGGAAATCACTTTGTTTTCCTCCTCTATGAATTAAATATAAGAAGAACGGACCACCTAAGAAGGACAGTAAAATACCAACAGGCAATTCGATTGGGTCAAACCAACTTCGAGCTATTGCATCCGCAAAAACAAGTAATACCCCGCCGCCAAGGCATGATAAAGGTAGCAAATATCTATAATCATTTCCAACTAATAAACGTAGCATATGTGGTACGACAAGACCGACAAATCCAATAAGACCAGACACACTTACTGCAATTCCAGCTAATAATGTACTTACTACGATTAAATAAAACCGACTTTTTTCCACGTTATGTCCTAATAACTTTGCCATTTCATCTCCAAGCATTAACACTCGAATATGCTTAATACCAAAGAAAGCTAATATAATGGCGAATATTGCATAATAAATAATCATATTTAAATGTACCCAACTTACACCACCAATACCACCCGCTAGCCACGGTAACACCGATTGTACTTTGTCACTATGTAATAACATTAATGCTGACGTTGCTGCACCAATTAATGCATTGATCGACACCCCTACTAAGACGATTTTTGAAGGTGGTGCCCCTTTTTGCCATGATAAAGCATAAATAACCATCGCTGTTATGAAAGATCCTAAAAACGCCCCTAGTGGTAAAAAAGCTAGATGCTGTGGGAATAAAATCATGATGACAATTGCTACAAGGCCTGCCCCAGATGAAACTCCGATAATACCAGGATCTGCAAGAGGGTTTCTCATAACTCCTTGTAGCAGTGTACCAGATGCAGCTAAACATGTTCCTACTATAAACCCAATGAGCACTCTCGGTATGCGAAGATCCCATACAATTCGATGAACTGTCGAACCTTCATCTTGTATACCCGTTAGAATATCTCGTACAGAAAAGGATAAACTTCCTGCGAAAAGACCGTAAAAGAGACCTAGGATTGTTAATACAACTAAAGTAACTGCTATTATCCATCTTTTTTTCGCAAAAGGATGTTCCTTTTCTCTTACTACTTCACTACTTTCCATAGTATCATTTCCTTACATCTTGTATACTTTTATACATAAAGTCCATTGCTTCTGTAACTTTTGTACCAGGATTAGATCCAAATAAATCAGGTGGCAAAATAACTACGCGGTTTTGTTTTACTGCCTCTAAATTTTTCCACGCTTCATTTTTCATCATTTCGCCTTCGAATGCTTTTTTCACACTTTTTGGATCTCCGTGTGTAATTAAATAAATCACATCTGGATTCGCCTCAATAATACGTTCTACACTTAGCTGTGCATATTGCGGATATTCTTTCGTTTCTGGAAAATCAGAAGCAATATTTTTTCCGCCTGTTTTTTCTAAAATATCACCTGATAAAGATGTTGGTAATGCCGCTAAATAAGTTCCTGGTGCGCCATACACTAGCAATGCTTTCGCATCGCTCTTTTTCTCATATTTCTTCATTTGATCATTCATTTTTTGATTAATTTCTTTTGCTTTATCTTCTTTCTTCATTACCGTTCCATATAATTCAATATTTTTTTGAATATCTTGTACAGAATTCGCAGAAGAAATGATAACTTGCGTTCCTTGTCCTTCAACCGTTGGCACATTCTTTTGGAATCCATTGTTAGCAACAAGTACATCGGGCTTTAAACTAGCAATTTGCTCAAAATTCGGTTGATGTGCATTCCCAATTACTTGTGCTTTCTTTAGCTCATCTGGAAGAGTTAATTTCGTATCCGGGCGACCTACTATTTTTCCACCTAAAGCATGAATAATATCCATGTCCCCCATACTTAATGTTGCAAAACTTTCTGGCACTTTATCGAATGTTACCTTTCTTCCTGATAGGTCGGTAATTTCGATTTTCTCTTTTCCTTTTTCTGTTTTGGTTGCAGACGCTTTTTCGTCCCCTTTGGCACTGCAACCTATTAACAAGAAAAAAATAGATAAAATCGCTGTAAATAGCGTAATAGATTTTTTCATTCCTTCACCTCTAATTGATAATGATAATCATTAACTACTATTCTACTTTAATTGATAAGGATTATCATTGTCAACACGAAACGCATATATTTTCCTACAAAAAAACAAAAAGCGCGACAAAAAGATTTTTTCTTTTCGCTGCGCTCTAGTTAACAATATTATTCACATTCATTTTCCTCTAGCTGGTCACGCATCACTTTCACACGCTGAAAGAAAAAGAACGATAAGCTTAAAAATATAACGATGCTCCCCATCATAACAAAAAATTGGATTGTCTCTTTTGCTCCACTCGGAATCAATAAGCCAACCATTAACAATGTACTTACAGCGAGAAGCATTTGTCCAAACCGAGTATAATCTTCTATTTTTCCTTTTAATTCTTTCATTATATTCTCACTCCTCCATTTCACTGTATCATATTCTATGAAACTGAAAGACCAGTAAATACAGCCATTCTGGGAGATGTTTTCCAATAAAAAAAGAGCCGCTTTTACTGCGGCTCTTTTTTTATCATTATTCACCTTTATATGCTTCCATATAAATTTCTTTCAGCTCTGAAATAAGCGGTAACTTTGGATTAGCAGTTGTACATTGATCTTCAAAAGCTCTTTCTGCTAATACTCCAACAACCTCTTCAAATTGCTCTTTATCGACTCCTTGTCCCGCAATACTCATATTAATATTTAAGCTTTTTCCAAGCTCAATAATTGCTTGGACGAGTGATTCCACCCCTTCTGCTGCCGAACTTGCTGGAAGCCCGAGCATTCTCGCTATATGTGCATATCTTTCATCTGCCACAAAGTGCTCATATTTTGGGAACAATGCGTGTTTTCTTGGCTTAATAGCATTATAGCGGACTACGTGCGGCATTAGAATGGCATTTGCGCGTCCGTGCGGAATATGGAATTCTGGTCCAATCTTATGTGCTAAGCTGTGATTAATACCGAGGAAAGCATTTGCAAATGCCATCCCTGCAATTGCAGAAGCGTTATGCATTTTTTCTCTTGCTTCTTCATCATTTCCATCTTTATATGCTCTCGGTAAATATTTGAATACGAGATCAATAGCTTTTAATGCTAATCCATCTGTATAGTCATTTGCCATAACAGACACATACGCCTCAATTGCATGTGTTAAAACATCCATACCAGTATCTGCTGTTACATGTGGTGGTACTGTCATTACAAATTGTGGATCAACAATTGCTACATCTGGTGTTAATTCATAATCTGCGAGCGGATACTTTATATTATTTTTCTTATCTGTAATAACCGCAAATGGTGTCACTTCTGATCCCGTTCCTGATGTCGTTGGAATCGCAACAAACTGCGCCTTATTTCCTAATTCCGGATATTTACATGTACGTTTTCTTATATCTAAAAATTTCTGTTTAATACCATAGAATGTCGTTTCTGGATACTCATAGAATAACCACATTCCTTTTGCTGCATCCATAGCTGAACCACCACCAAGTGCGATAATTACATCTGGCTTAAAACTTTTCATCATTTCCGCACCTTTGAAAACAGTTTCATCTGATGGATCTGGTTCGACCTCAAAGAAAACTTCAACTTTCACATCATTTGCATGCTTGTTTAAATAGTGCGCGACTGTATCGACATAGCCATGTTCAACCATTCCGGGGTCCGTTACAATAAATGCACGTGAAATGTTAGGCATATTTGCTAAATAAGCTGTAGCATGTTTTTCAAAATAAATTTTTGGTGGCAGTTTGAACCACTGCATATTCTTTTTTCTATTTGCCAGCCTTTTTATATTTAATAAATGAGTCGCTGTTACATTTTGGGAAACTGAATTCTTTCCGTATGAACCACAACCAAGTGTAAGTGATGGAATAAATCCATTATATATATCCCCTATTCCACCTTGTGATGAAGGTGCATTTACAATGAGACGGCAAGCTTTCATACGTAACCCAAATTGCTTTTGCACATCTTTATTTGTAGAATGGATAACTGCTGAATGTCCTAAACCACCGAGGTTCAACATTTCTTCGCAATATGTAAATCCTTCTTCTAATGAATTTGCCTTCACACAAGCTAATACTGGACTCAGTTTCTCACGGGATAACGGATATGCTGCTCCGATACCTTGAATTTCAGCTACAAGCATTTTTGTATGTCCAGGAACAGTGATCCCAACTAAATCGGCAATATACTGTGCTGATTTCCCTACAATATCACTATTTACTGCACATGTATTTTCATTTATAACGAGCTTTTCTAATTTTTTTCTTTCTTCTTCTGTTACAAAGTAACAACTGTTTTCAATCATTTCTGTTTTAACATCATCATAAATTTCTTTATCGACAATGATTGCTTGTTCCGATGCACAAATCATACCGTTATCAAATGTTTTTGATAAAATCAAATCATTAACAGCTCGTTTTACATGTGCTGATTTTTCTATATAACACGGTACATTACCAGGACCAACGCCTAACGCTGGTTTTCCAGTAGAGTAAGCTGACTTCACCATACCAGCGCCTCCAGTTGCTAGAACGAGTGCTACACCATCATGGTTCATCAATTGTTTCGTCGCTTCAACAGACGGTCTTTCAATCCATTGAATACAGTGTTTTGGTGCACCAGCTTTCATCGCTGCATCATATACGGTTTTCGCTGCTGCCACAGAACATTTTTGTGCGGAAGGATGAAATGCGAAAATAATTGGATTTCTTGTTTTTATCGCAATTAACGCTTTAAACATTGTTGTCGACGTTGGATTCGTTACTGGTGTTACTCCAGCTACTACACCGACAGGTTCCGCGATTTCTATTATTTCTTCATGAGGATCTTCGTGAATAATCCCTACCGTTTTATCTTGCTTTATACTATGCCAAATATATTCAGTGGCAAAAATATTTTTAATGCATTTGTCTTCATATACACCACGGCCAGTTTCTTCAACTGCCAATTTTGCTAGCGGCATATGTTGATCAACACCTGCTAATGCCATTTCATGAACAATGTTGTCAATTTCCTCTTGTGTAAAACTTTCTAATGCTTGTAAAGCTTGTTGACCATTATTTACTAGCGTATCAATCATCTTTTTTACTTCCTGCATTTCATTTACAACTTTCTCTTTGACTACCATGTGAATTTCCTCCTATTCTACTATTACGGTCCTTATATGTCCCTGTAGGTCAAAATAAGTCCCAATTAACACAAAAAAATAGAGATGCTTTCCTACATGAATTTCATTGTTTGTGAAAAGTTTCACAAGCTTGTTCGTGAGTAACGTTTCCTGAATTCAATATACATGAAATCATTTCGTTTGTGTATGTCTGTTTTGTGAAATGTTTTACAAAAAGACGTAATAAAAAAACGCACTGCTAATATAGAGCAGTGCATTTTTTATTATGCTAGCGCTTGTGCTAAATCTTCAATTAAATCTTCACCATCTTCAATACCGACAGAAATACGAATTAATGTATCTGTAATTCCTAATTCTTTGCGGCGATCAGCTGGGATTGATGCATGTGTCATTTGAGATGGAATAGAAATTAAACTTTCTACCGCTCCTAAGCTTTCAGCAAGTGTAAAGTATTGTAGTTTCTCAAGTACTTTATTTAATGTTTCTTCACTATCTACATCAAATGAGATAATAGCACCAAACCCGTTTGCTTGTTCTGTTGCTAATTCGTGATTTTGATGTGATTCAAGACCTGGGTAATATACTTTATTTACTTTTGGATGATTATTTAAGAACTCAGCAATAGCACGTGAATTCGTTTCATGTTCTTCCATACGAATTCCTAATGTTTTTAAACCGCGAAGTAGTAAGAAGCTATCTTGTGGCCCAAGAATACCTCCTGTTGAGTTTTGTACAAAGTGAAGATCTTCTGCTAGTTGTGGGCTATTTACAACTACTAAACCTGCAACTACATCACTATGACCTCCTAAATATTTCGTTGCACTATGAAGCACAATATCTGCTCCTAAAGAAATCGGCGACTGCCAATATGGCGTCATGAATGTGTTATCAATAATTGTTAATAGGTCTTTCTCTTTAGCAAGAGTAGATATTTTCTTAATATCAGTAATTTTTAGTAGTGGGTTCGTTGGTGTTTCCACATAAATTGCTTTCGTATTTGGACGAATCGCTTCTTCAACTTCCTCTAAGTTTGTTGTATCTACAAATGTATGCTCAATACCGAAACGGTTTAATACTTTCGTAATAACGCGGTATGTTCCGCCATAAACATCATCTGTTAAAATAACGTGGTCACCTTTTGAGAACAACATAATTGTCGCTGTAATAGCAGCCATTCCTGAACCAAATGCAAATCCAGCATGCCCATTTTCTAATACAGCAATCATTTCTTCTAAAGCTGCACGTGTTGGGTTACCTGTACGTGAATATTCATATCCTTGATGCTTACCAACTGCTTCTTGTTTGTACGTACTTGTTTGATAAATCGGTACGTTTACAGATCCAGTTGAAGGTTCTCCTATGCGAATACCATGAATTAACTTTGTCTTTGCTCTCATTTTTTATTCCCATCCTTTGTATATGTCTTTACTTAAATAGCGCTCACTACTATCAGGAAAAATCGTTACAATATTTGTACCTGGTGCTGCCTTCTCGGCCTCCAGTAAGCTCGCATGAAATGCTGCTCCTGAAGAGCTCCCAACGAGAAGTCCTTCTTTTTGCGCTAATTCTTTCACTCGTAAAAATGCATTTCGATCAGAAATCGTATGAATTTCATCAAAATAAGATGTCTTCAAAAATGGCGGGATAAATTCCAGTCCAATTCCTTCGGTCTCATGTGAACCAGCCTTACCACCATTTAAAATAGATCCTTCTGGCTCTACGATAACTGTTTTAATATCTATATTTTTTTCTTTCAAATAAGATGCAGTCCCCATAAACGTACCGCCAGTTCCTGCTCCAGCAACAAATATGTTAATCTCTCCATTCAATGCGTCCCACAGTTCAGGTCCTAGTGTTTTAAAATATGCACGAGGATTTGCCTCATTTGCGAACTGACTTGGAGAGTATGAATTCGGTAGTTCATTTACTAACTCTTTTGCTTTAGCAATTGCACCGGTCATTCCTTGCTCAGTCGGTGTATGCACGACCGTTGCACCTAGTGCTTTCATTAATTCTTGTTTTTCAATACTAAATTTCTCTGGTACACAAACAATAACACGTAAATCATGTTCTAATGCTGCAAGTGCCAGTCCAATACCAGTATTCCCAGCAGTCGGTTCAATAATTGTTCCACCCTGGGTCACAAGCCCTTTTTCTAGCGCATCTTCGATTAATTCTCTTCCTAAACGATCCTTAACGCTTCCGCCTGGGTTATAAAATTCAAGCTTTGCAAATAAACGGACTCCTTTCGGAAGTGAAAAACGAGTAATTTCTACAATTGGTGTATGACCAATTAACTCATGAACTCCACGATATACATTCATCGTGTTCTCCCCCTTGTTTGCCAATAAAGAAAAGGCAACTGTATGTATTTTCTTTATATGAGACAGTTGCCTTTTTGTTACATTACTTTAACTCTTCTAACACTTTTACGATAAAGTTTGTAGAATGAAGAGCTGCTTGATCTAAAAACTGATCAAATGAAACATTTGATTCTTTACCAGCAATATCAGAAAGTGCGCGAATGATAACAAACGGAATTTCATATTGGTGGCATACTTGTGCAACAGCTGCTGCTTCCATTTCTACCGCATAAAGATTTTCAAATTTATCACGGATGGCTGCAACGCGGTTCGGATCACTCATAAATGAATCACCTGTTGCAATCATACCTTTTACAACTTGAATATTTTCTTCAGCCTGCATACATTTCTCAGCTAATGCAACTAACGCCTCATCAGCTTTAAATCCAGGCGGCATTCCTGGTACTTGACCATATTCATAGTTAAATGCTGTTACATCTACGTCATGGTGACGAACTTCAGTGGAAATAACTACATCACCAACGTTTAGAGAATGATGGAATCCACCAGCTGAACCAGTATTAATTACTTTTTCAGGCTTATATTTTTCTAATAAAATTGTCGTTGACATCGCTGCGTTTACTTTACCAATACCAGACTTTAACAAGATTACTTCATGCCCTGCTAATAGCCCTTTCGTAAATTCACAACCTGCAACCGTTTCTGTCTCTGCTTGTTCTAATTTGTCACGTAAAATACGTACTTCTTCTTCCATTGCTCCAATTACAGCAATTCTCAATCTAATCCCTCTTTCTATTGCTTAGTTGCCTCCATTACCCAAACGAAATGATTTAATCTCGTGAACGTTACATGGAAGCCATTGTTTTCAAAAATAGTCTGCATAACTGGAATACGTGTATAGTATTCCGTTTGCAAATCGTTTGCTAACTGGTGGAAACCTCTTTGTTTTGCTGTTTCAACAGTTTTATCATATGCATCTTGATCTGCAAATATCGTATCAGCAAACACTATTTTACCACCTTTGTTTAGCAATTGACTATACTTCGCAATCGCTACATTTTTTTCATCATCTGTTAAATGATGAAATGCATAGGTGCTTACAATGGTATCAATTGAATTTGGAACTTCAAACGAAAGAAAATCACCGTCTGTAATTGAAAATTCTTTTGGCAATTTCTCTTTTGCAATCATGCGCATTTCACGCGACGGTTCTATACCGTAAACTGTGCGGCCAGCAAGTAATAATTTATTTGTTAAATTACCTGTACCGACACCAAATTCTAATACATTACCAAATGACTTGTTAACTACATCCTCTAGAATGCCCTCATAATGGGCGAAAACTTCTTTATATTGTATATCTTCGCCTTGTACAAATGAGTCGTACGTATGAGCCCACTCATCAAATAAACCATTAAATTCTGTACCCATAAAAATTCCCCTTTTTCTTATCGGTTTTATCAGTATGATATTCCCTCTTTCTAAAAATGTCAATTGAAATGTACATGGTATTTCCTTCTTTTCTTTGTTACACTATAGTTGATTACATAGGAGAGGGGCCGTCTTCATGTCATTTACCTTTGAAATGTTAGAAGATAAAGTAGAGTTTTTTGAAGCGGGAGACTTAGCTTCTTTAGAACGAAAAATTAGTGAACAAATTGATAATAATAAAGCACTTATGCTTGAAGTTCATCACATCTCACATCAAATGGTTATGGATCCTGAAAGTAAAAGACCGTATTATAGCGCGGTTGTTCATTTTAAATTAAAGAAATTGCGTTAACAAAAAAGAGAAGCTCCTAAGGAGCCTCTCTTTTTTAGTTTAGAGTTTGAACAAGTACTGGTTTCCAGCCCTCATTGTCTACCCAATCAATATTTACATAATATCTTTTCCCACTTTGCTTATCTTGAACATCACCATAAGCTTTGCTCTTTCCAGTTTTGTCTCTTCCAACAAAATGGAATACTAATTGCTCTTTCGGTACTTCAACACCTGCAGCAATTGCACTTTGCATCTCATTCCAATCTGATGAACCCTGTTTAAACGTCATCGCTGGTGATGAACCTTGTTCTGTTCCTACAGCTTTCCAAGAAGGTTTTGTATACGCCTCTTTTGCCTTAGATACAGTTTTCTCAGCTGATACTTTCTCGTTAGCTTTCGCTTCTTCTTCAGCTTTTTTCTGTTCTTCTTCAGCCTTTAGCTTCTCTTCTTCAGCTTTTTTCTTAGCTTCTGCTTGCTCTTGTTCTTTTTCTTTTTTCTTAGCAGATTCTTTATCTTCTGATTTTCCAGCTTTCTCATTCTTTGTTGTTTGTTGAGAGACTTTCTTATCAGTAGAAGATGCTTGCTCTTTCGTACTAGGAACGAACAATTGATATGCTACAATAGCTACTAATAGTAATACAATAGCGATTGCAATATTTAAAACACCGTTTTGACGACGTTTTTGTTGTTTCTGTTGGAATCTTGATCCTCCTGCCATTCTCCAAACCTCCATGCAGTTTTTCCTAATTGCTATTGTAACATTAAATCTAGAAAGGTTGAACATTTACAATGATATTTTCATGAAATGAAGACATTTCACTATAAATTGCAAGATTACTTTTCATTCTCCAATTGATAGATTGCTCTTACCATATCTTTAAAAATAGGTGTAACTTTATTCACTTTGCTATCAGTCTCTAGATCAACAACAACTAAAGCATATCTTGGATTCTCATACGGAAAATAACCTGCAAACCAGCGATTCACCCTCGTCCCTTTCCCTGTTTGCGCTGTCCCGGATTTTCCAGCGACACTTAGTGGCAACGAACGGAATGCCGTTCCTGTTCCTTTCTCCCTTGTTACAACGCCTCTTAATAACTCTTGTAATGTTTTCACTGTTTCATACGAAAGCTGTTTTCCATTTAACGTATGGCTCTCAAATGTAAAAAAATCCGCTCCATTTTTATATACTATTTTTTCAACTGCTTTCACTTCCATCTTTTCTCCATTCCTCGCAATCGTCGCCATCATATTTGCAATTGCTAGAGGTGATATACGTACATCTTTCTGTCCAATTGCTGTTTGTTCTACCGCTTTTTTACTATTTTTATTTTCTTCATTCCCCCAAATAGTAGTACCCTTTTCTTCTGGCATTTGCTCAAAATGAGGTGTATGAAATACAGAACCTTTCCATCCAACCTTTTCATTTGCTCCTAAAGCTGCTACGTATGTTTCTAGCACCGTCTTATCCTTTTGTAATAGCTCGTTACCTAACTCGGAAAATGTCCTGTTACAGCTCCTGGCAAAGCTCTCTTTAAAGTTAAGTGTACCCATCCTAACTTGCGGGTCGTTTTCACCATATAAATCTTTATTACAGTTAAATGTCCGATTAAACAAATTTACTTTTTGATCAATGACTGCAGCTGCAACTACTGTTTTAAAAACAGAGCCTGGAAAATGTGGCGTTAACATTTGATTTTCAAGTGTAGTTTTATATAAATTCTCATCCCTTACTTGTAAAGACGGCTTACTAGCCATCGCTAATATTTCATTTGTCTTTACATCAAGTAATACTAGTCCCCCCTTCTTTATTTCATTCGCTTCAATCACTTCTTCTGCTTTTTGCTGCAACTCTTTATGTAAAGTAGTTTGAATCCTAACTGGATAAAATGGATTTCCTGGTGAAGTGTATTTCGCTTGCTTTCCGAAAATTGGTTCTCCTTGCCGATCTACTTGATATAATACTTTTGCCTCTCCATCAGTCAATAGAAATTCATCAAATGATTGCTGTAATCCTGAAATACCTATCGGCGTTTGTTTTGAGATTCTTTTCAATTCTCCATATCGCTTTTGAAACTCCCTTTCGTTCTCCCCTACATCACCAATTAAATGATTTATCTCTCCAGTTTGTTTTAATCGCACTTCAGCTGCTACAATACCTAATACATGTAATTCATTTACCTTCTCCATCTGCTCTCGTGTCACTCGAAATGGAGCAGTTTCTCCTTGTAGTGTAAATGCATTTTTATTATTTTTCATTTGTCTTCTAATCTCTTGTCTCGACACACCAATGATATGCGCGATTTTCTCTAACATGTCATTTTTTATTTGTAAAAATGGAAAAATAATTAAAACAGGATATTTTTCCTCACCTATTTTTTTACCATTACGATCTATAAACTGCCCACGTCCATCGTCTACTGTAATGGATTGTGTGCGTTGCGTAACACTTTTTTCAATTAAATTTATTTTGCGATCAGTAAATGATTCTGTATCTATAATTTGAATTTGGATTAAACGACAAAGCAATACAAACATAACGCTCATAAAACAAATTAAAACAATTGTAATTCTCCGTTTTATTTTCATAAAAAACACCTCGTCTATTGTAGTTTAGACGAGGTACTATTTTATTTATACAATCTCCAAAACAAAAACAGATATTATATAAGGCTATTATTGTTTCTTTGGCTTCTCTAAAAATTTCATAAGAAGCGATCTAAATTCAGTTTCATTCACTCCAGTGTTTTTAGCAACTTCAATTACAGTGGTTGTTACATTAGCCGCTATTTTTAAATAATCCTTACTAAGATTATCCATTTCATTTCTTTTTTCTTTTGCATTCTCAACTGTTACAGAATCAATACAAGTAATCATCTTATCTACAATATGTAAATAATTATTTTGTGCATCTATTATTTTTTGAATATCATCTTTATTACTTACTTTCGATTGTTTTAAATATGTATATGCTTGATTCACTTCATCTTTTAAAATTTTATCATTATTCTTCGCCTGTTCTTGTAACATATTCTTCATATCATCTATTGTTTTTTGATCCATCGAATCTCGCAATAAATAATCTGGATTCCCAATTGCGTAATCATACTTAATCGTTACACCTTGAAATATTTTCATGACAATTGCTAATTGATACGCTACATCAAAATCATTAAATTCCTTTTTATCTTGTGGATTTTCTAAGGCTTTTGAACTCTCAGTTGCTTTAATATCCTTTTTTTCTTCTTGCTTCACTTTTTCTCCCTTTGATGATGTAGTTTCTTCATTCGTTCCGCATGCAGCAAGTCCTAATATGGAGATACTACAAACCAATCCTGTAAAGATTTTATGTTTCATAATTAGCCCCTTTTCCCTTTTAAAACCTATGGTCTCTAATTATGATATCAAAGCTTAAAGTGTTTTTTTGACATTTTTTGTCGAATCACTCTAAGGTTTACACAATTTTTTTCATTCTACAGAAAAAAAAAGATTCTCCCGATAGGAGAATCTTTTTTTTTATTTTACAGAGACAATCTCTACTTGCATTTCTCCGCCTGGTGTTTGGATTGTTACTTTCTCACCAATTTGCTTACCTAATAAGCTTTTTGCGATTGGAGAATCGTTAGAAATTCTTCCTTCGAATGGATCAGCTTCCGCGCTACCTACGATTGTATACGCTTCTTCATCTCCGTTTGGTAATTCTTTAAATGTTACTGTTTTACCTAATGTAACAACAGTAGATACTTCGCCAGTATCTTTAATGATAACTGCGTTACGAATCATATTTTCTAATTGTGTAATACGTCCTTCTACGAACGCTTGCTCATCTTTCGCTGCATCGTACTCAGAGTTCTCAGAAAGATCCCCGAAGCTACGTGCGATTTTAATACGTTCTACTACTTCTTTACGTCTTACTGTTTTTAATTGCTCAAGTTCGTTCTCTAGTTTTTGCTTACCCTCTTGCGTCATAGGGTATGTTTTTTCTGTTGACATATTTTCCACTCCTTTTATATACCAATCCCCTGAAAAAAAGAGGAGTTCCATATGAAAACTCCTCCGCTTCCATTGTTAGCGGAGGTTTCTAGTACCCTTGCACTAGCGGAGTTGTCACATACAACCCCGTATTTCCAATTCTTCTTTATATAAAGAAGATATGTATGGAAAGTTGATATAAATATGCCCTCACCTATATATAGATGAGGTTGCATGTTTCATTGTATTCGATAAGAAGGGAAAAAATCCCTTCCTACCGTATATCTTTTACTATGCTATTACAAATTTACTTTTTGTTCAAGAATTGTTGCAATTTTTGTCACCATAATATCAATTGCAACGTGGTTTTGTCCACCTTCAGGGATAATAATATCCGCAAATTTCTTAGAAGGCTCAATAAATTGATTGTGCATTGGACGTACAACATTTACGTACTGATCAATAACTGAATCCATCGTACGACCGCGCTCTTTAATATCACGTTGCATGCGGCGCAGAATACGAAGGTCAGCATCCGTATCAACGAATAATTTAATGTCCATTAACTCGCAAAGACGTGGGTCTTCTAAAATAAGAATTCCTTCTAAAATAATTACATCTTTCGGCTCAACCGGAATAATTTCTTCTGAACGCGTATGCAATGTATAGTCATATACAGGCTTATCAATTTGCTCATATGCAAGCAACTGCTGCAAATGTTCAATTAACAGATCATTATCAAACGCAAGCGGATGATCATAATTTGTTTTTAAACGCTCTTCCATTGGTAAATGGCTTTGATCTTTGTAATAATAATCTTGCTCTAAGATTAAAATAGAATGACCTTTAAAATGGTCAAAAATCGCTTTCGTTACACTCGTTTTACCTGATCCCGAACCACCAGCAATTCCAATTACAACAGGCTTATTCGTCCCCATTCGACTATCACTCTTTCTTATTGAAGTATGCTTTTGCGCATCATATTATTCACATACACTCGTTGATCCACTTTGAATTTCACGATTTGCAACGGATGTCTCGCTGCATCTAATTCGTTTCCATCCTCATCCCAAATTTTCTCCACCGTTTGCGTAAAGTTTTCTATTTCTGGTCCAAAGAACTCCACTTCATGTCCTGGTTTGAAATGATTACGTTGCTCAATCGTTACGATGCCCGTTTCTTCATTATAATCTAACACTAAACCAGCAAAATCATACGTTGTTTTCTTACTATGATTTCCAAACATTTGCTCTTGATGTCCTGGAACCCCTTCAAAGAATGCAGAAGCTGTATCACGATTTGCACATTTATCAAGCTCATCTAACCATTCTTGTTTAAACTCAAAGTTATCTGGATCCGCACAATACGCATCAATTACTTTACGATATACAGTTGCTACAGTCGCTACGTAATGGATTGATTTCATACGTCCTTCTACCTTTAAGCTATCGATTCCGATTTCAATCATTTTTGGAATTGATAAAATTAAATTTAAATCTTTTGGACTCATCGCAAAGTGAGCATCTCCTTCTTGGAATAGAGGAAGCTCTTTTGCATCTTTATGTTGTGATACTGTTTGAACTAAATCATAATCCCAGCGGCAAGATTGGCAACAACCACCACGATTAGAATCACGCGCTGTCATATGGTTACTTAATGTACATCTTCCTGAATATGCGATACACATTGCACCATGGACGAACGCTTCAATTTCAATATCCACTTTTTCTTTAATTTCTTTCATTTCTTCATAGCTTGCTTCACGAGCTAATACAAGACGATGTAAACCTTCTTCTTTCCAATACTGTGCTGCTTTCCAGTTGGATAGTGATTGCTGTGTGCTTAAATGCACCTCAACAGAAGGCGCTACGCGTTTACAAGTCTCAATGATAAGCGGATCAGCAACGATAATTCCCGTTACGCCAGCTTTTTCAATCCCTTTTAAATATTCCTCTAGCCCGTCCATATTTTCATTATGTGCAAAGATATTTGTTGTTACGTATATTTTTGCTCCATACTTCTTTGCAAACTCAACGCCTTCTGCCATTTCTTCTAGCGTAAAGTTACCTGCATTCGAACGAAGACCAAATTCTTGTCCACCTAAATATACAGCATCTGCCCCGTAATGGATAGCTACTTTTAATTTTTCTAAGTTACCCGCAGGGATTAACAGTTCAGGTTTCTTCACAATAACACGTTTGCCATCGATCACTCGTGAAATTTCTTGTACAGTCATTTCCTACACCCTCCTCGTTTAGTAAACCGTTTCTTTAAAGAAGAATCCTGTATCTAACGGACGATTTACTGGTTGCATTTCTTCTATTTCTTTATATAGATCATCTTTCACGTCATAATATGCATCACGATCTTCTACGCATAAATCAATCGCTTGACGATATTTCTTCGTTACTTCAATAATGTATTCAGAGCTTTTTAGTACACCGTCGATTTTTAAGCTATCAACTTCAGCATCGATTAGTTCCTCTAATTCATCGATGAAACAAATGTCGTTCGGACTCATAATGTGAGTACCATTTTCATCTTCATAAATTGGATATTTATTGTTACGCTCTGGGTCATATAAGAACATATTCTCTTCATATTTTTTCTTTTCAATGTCAAGATTACGTCCTTGATACTCAAAGTAGTTTCCTACTAATGAACGCTTCGATTGGAACATACAAGTCATACCGTGAATTTGTACTTCCAGTTCCACTTCAGCATTTTCTTTTAAATCAACAATTTCATCTAAGCTAAGCTCACGAGCTAATACAGCACGCTTTGATCCTCTTTGTCCCCAGTAATTACAAGTGAACCAGTTTGTTGCTGTCGTTTCTGTATTCCAGTGCAACTGCATATTTGGTGCTACTTCACGAACAGCCATTAATACCGCTGGATCTCCGAAAACAATTGCATCTACATTTACTTCGTTTAAAAATGAAACGTAATCTGTTAATTCTTCTACTTTATCGTTGTGGAACATAGCGTTCATGGCTACGTATACTTTCACACCATTTTCATGTGCAATCTTCACAGCTTGTTTTACATCTTCACGTGAAAACTCCCCTGCTAAACGTAAACCAAACTTTTGCTCACCGATCATTACCGCATCTGCTCCTGCTTTCGCAAGTTGTTCGATATCCGCCACCGCTCTTGGCGTTACTAACAATTCAGGTTTCTTCATACCTTGGTCACCCTCTCTTTTTACTAACAGCTACTCCATCACCAATTGGGAAAATCGTTGTATCATATCCTTCATGGTTCATAAGCCACTCATTGTACGTCTTAATACGACGGATTAAACCACGTGTACGTCTGTTTTCAATTTTCTCTTTTGTCGTTACAAGACCGTGGTACATAACATTATCTGAAATAATTACGCCACCAGGATTTAATAACGGTTCATATAAGTCAAAAAAGCGACGATACTGTCCTTTTGCTGCATCAATAAAAATAACGTCAAATGTCCCGTGTTCTTTTACTTGTTCACCTGTCTCTAACGCATCACCGTAAATAACTGAAATACGATCTGTTACTGGGGAACGTTCTATATATTCAAGTGCTTTTTCATATCGCTCACGATTGCGCTCAACTGTCACAATACGTGAATTTGGAATAGCTTGCATCATACGAATACTAGAATAACCGATTGCTGTTCCAAGTTCTAAAATGCTTTTCGGTCCAATTAAACGTAAAAATTGCAGCATAAATTCCATTCCAAGTCGATCCATAATCGGCACATGATTTTCTGTTGCATATTCTTCCATTTCAAGAATTAATTTATCTTTCGGATCAATAAATGATAATAGGTACTCGTTAACTGCATCCTCCATAAATGGTCCTCCTTATTTACATGGAGAAGTGCCTCTATGACGTCTTTTCACACATAGAATGCAATAAAAATACAAGCCAGCTTTATCCTTAGCTTGTACGTCCCGTTTTGATATTAAAAACGATTCTTCTGCCAGTTTTTAACCCGATATATTTTACCACAAAAAAGAGGGATGTGCGACTTTTTTCGCTATCCCTCCCCATTTCACTATTTTTTCGTAATGTATTTTTGCTTTAATGCATTATGCTCTTCTAATGTTTTCGCATAGTACACTTCACCACTTGGTGCAGCTAAGAAATAATAATAATCTGTTTGCGCAGGTTCTAACGCAGCTTCTACTGAATGTTTACCAGAGTTTGCGATCGGCCCTACCGGTAATCCTTTTACAACATACGTATTGTACGGTGAGTTGACCTTTAAATCTTCGTATAATACACGTTGTTTATGCTTTCCAAGTGCATATAATACCGTTGGATCCGTTTGAAGCGGCATACCTTTTGCTAAACGATTATAAAAGACACTAGAGATCTTTTGACGATCTGTAAAACCAGTTGCCTCTTCTTCAATAAGTGAAGATAATGTTAAAAGCTGATGAACATCCCAATTCTTCGCTTTCATTTTCGCCTCATTTTGAACAATGATTGCATTTGTTTTCTCAAGCATTGGAATTACAATTTCTTCTAACGTCGTATCTTTCTTATAAAACGAATACGTTGCAGGATATAAATAACCTTCTAATGGGTATTTAATATTGCTATCAAAGATTTTATCCGTTAATAACTTCGGATACTTTTGCTGCATTTTTTGAATAAATGCTTTATCGTTTAATTGACGCGTAACATCATCTTTATTCCACTTTAGTTCTGTCGCAATCGTTTCTGCAATTTCAGTTACTTGCGCCCCTTCTTTAATCGTCACTTTATAAAGAGCTGGACGATGCACGTTGCCAGATGACATTTGTTCAATCACATCTTCAGCATTCATTGAAGGATTTAATAAATATGTACCTGCTTGTAAACTTTTCGATTTAGCCTTTGTATAAAAACTAAAAACTGTACCGTTTTTTACAGCGCCTTTTTCTTCTAAAATTTCTCCAATTTTACTTGTAGATGATCCTTTCGGAATTTCTACTTCAATCTCTTTTTTATTCCCGCTATCAACTGGTCCTAATGCGGATGAAATATACGCATAGACTGAACCACAAACTAAAAGCAGTGCAATAATCGAAAATAAAAAGATGCGTCTACGCTTCTTTTTCACTTGATTCTCTATCAAAACATTTCCTCCTTACTTAATTGTAGACCGTATGTACACCTTTCTATACAGCACGATGTAAAAACGCTAAAAATTTACTTATCTTTTTTAATTGACACTTTATTTTTCTACAATCCGTCTCATTATACTACAAAGACTTACACAGTTTCGACAAAAAATCTTTCATTTTACATATAAATACAAAAAAAGATGGACTGTATATCGTCCATCTTTTCAGTACTTATTATTCAGCTTCTTGCTCATCAGCAATAGTGTTAAACGTTTCTTGTACCATTTCCCACTCTTCTTCAGATTCGATTGGAAGTAAAACTCCGCCCTCTTCTTCATTTTGCTCATAAGCCATTGCATCATAAATTGGGTCTCCATCTTCATCTACTTCACCGATTGGAGAGAAGATTACGTATGATTTTTTACCAAATTTGTCAGCATCAAAAGTGAAAATAATTTCACATAAATGTTCGTTACCTTTTTCGTCTACAATTGTAATTTGACGTTCTTCCATTTTGGTCACCTCTTATTTTCTATCTAAAAATCCTTGTAAGATTACGACTGCAGCCATCTTATCGATTACTTGCTTTCGCTTCTTACGGCTTACATCGGCTGAAATGAGCAGACGTTCCGCTGCCATTGTTGACAAACGCTCGTCCCACATTACAACGTCTAATTGTAACAGCTCTCGTAGGTTTTCTGCAAATTGTTGGCACGCTTCACCACGCGGGCCAATTGTACCATTCATATTTTTAGGTAAACCTACTACTATCTTGTCCACATTGTACTGCTTTACTAACTCAGAAATACGATCAAAACCAAAGTGACCTCGTTCTTCGTTAATCTTAATTGTTTCTAATCCTTGTGCTGTCCAGCCCATTTCGTCGCTAATTGCAACTCCGACTGTTTTTGTACCTACATCTAAACCTAATATCCGCATAAACTACTCCTCACGATGATGTTTCAAGTAAGACTTCACAAGCTCTTCAATTAACTCATCACGTTCAAGCTTGCGAATGATGCTACGTGCATCTTTATGGCGAGGTATGTATGCTGGGTCTCCACTTAATAAATAACCGACGATTTGGTTAATCGGATTATAGCCTTTTTCTTGAAGTGCATCATACACAGTTAAAAGTACATCATTTACATGGACACTCTGTTTTTCATCTTGAATGCTAAACTTCATTGTTTTATCAAAACCGTCCATTTCAAGCACCTCACTTATATAGTAAGTATAGGGAGAAGAACTTCTCCTCTCCCTACCATTGTACACTACTATCTCTTTATTTTGAAACAGATTTAACGTACTCTTGTACAAATGCTAAAGCTTCTTCGACTTGAGCTGGGTTTTTACCGCCTGCTTGTGCCATATCAGGACGGCCGCCACCGCCACCGCCGCAACGAGAAGCTACTTCTTTCACAAGTTTACCAGCATGGTAACCTTGGCTAATTAAGTCTTTCGTTACACCTGCTAGGATGTTTACTTTATCGTCATTAACAGACGCTAATACAACAACTGCTGACTCTAATTTATTTTTCAGATCATCCATCATCGTACGTAAGTTATTCATATCTGCAACATTTACTTTCGCTGCTAATACATTCACACCATCAACTGTCATTACAGAATCAGTTAAGTTTCCAGCTTCGATATTGCTTAATTTCGCAGCAAGAGATTCATTTTCTTTTTGCAGTTGTTTCACTTCAGCAAATAGACCATCAACTCTTGTTAAAATATCTTTCGGATTTGTTTTCATTTTTCCTGCTGCTTCTTTTAATAAACCTACTTGATCGTTCATTAATTCGTATGCAGACTTACCAGTTACTGCTTCAATACGACGAGTTCCTGCACCGATACCAGACTCAGCAACGATTTTGAAAATACCGATAGAAGCTGTATTATCAACGTGACAACCACCACAAAGCTCTAAGCTGTAATCGCCAACTTGTACAACGCGTACAACATCTCCGTATTTTTCACCGAATAATGCCATTGCGCCCATTTCTTTCGCTTCTTCGATTGCTTTTTGAGAAATCTCAACATCAATACTTTCCCAAATTTTCTCGTTTACCATACGCTCAATTTTTTCTAATTCGTCAGCTTGTACTTGACCGAAGTGAGAGAAGTCAAAGCGTAGACGTTCAGAAGTTACAAGAGAACCTGCTTGGTTAACGTGTGTTCCAAGTACGTCTTTTAATGCTTGGTGTAGTAAATGAGTTGCTGTATGATTTTTTACAACGCTACTACGGTTTTTCGTATCGATAATAGCTTTTACAGCCGCATCTTTCGTTAATGTACCTTCTTCAACAACAACTTTATGCAAGTTTTGGCCGTTTGGTGCTTTTTGTACGTCTTTTACAAGAACTTTCACACCATCCGCAAGAAGGTAACCACGGTCTGCAATTTGTCCACCGCTCTCAGCATAGAATGGTGTTACATCAAGCATTAATTGTCCTTCTTCACCAGCTTGTAAGCTGTCTGTGTATTCACCGTTTTTCACAAGTGCAACAACGTTACTTTCTGTTGCAACTGTACCGTAACCAACGAATTCGCTCGCTACTTTAATTTCTCCAAGGACACCACCTTGAACTTGCATAGAATCAACGTCTTGACGAGCAGCACGTGCACGCTCACGTTGTTTTTCCATTTCATTTTCAAAACCTTCATGATCAACTGTCATGCCAGCTTCTTCTGCATATTCTTCTGTTAATTCAATTGGGAAACCGTATGTGTCATATAGACGGAACGCATCTACTCCAGAAATAACAGTTGTTTTTTCTTCTTTTGCTTTTGCAATTACTTCAGCTAAAATCGCTTCACCATCATGAAGTGTTTCATGGAAACGCTCTTCTTCGTTCTTCACAACTTTCGCAATGAAATCTTTCTTTTCAAGTACTTCTGGATAGAAGTCTTTCATTACTTCTCCAACAACCGGTACTAATTCAAACATAAATGGACGATTGATGTTTAATTTCTTCGAATAACGAACAGCGCGGCGTAATAAACGACGTAATACATAACCACGGCCTTCGTTAGATGGAAGAGCACCGTCACCAACAGCGAATGTTACTGTACGGATATGGTCAGCAATTACTTTGAATGCCATATCTTTTTCTAAATCGCCATTACGATATTTTTCACCAGAAATTGTTTCTGTTGCACCAATCATCGGCATGAATAGGTCTGTATCGAAGTTTGTAGGCACATCTTGAACGATAGATGTCATACGCTCTAGACCCATCCCTGTATCAATGTTTTTCTTAGGAAGTGGTGTATATGAACCGTCTGGATTATGGTTAAATTGAGAGAATACAAGGTTCCATACTTCTAAGTAACGCTCGTTTTCTCCGCCTGGATATAATTCTGGGTCACTAAAGTCATTACCGTAGGCTTCTCCGCGGTCATAGAAAATCTCTGTATTCGGTCCACTTGGTCCTTCACCGATATCCCAGAAGTTTTCTTCTAAGCGAATAATACGCTCTTTTGGAACGCCCATTTTCTCATTCCAAATTGTGAATGCTTCTTCATCTTCTGGATGGATTGTAACTGATAGTAATTCTTTATCGAATCCGATCCATTTGTCGCTCGTTAAGAATTCCCAAGCCCATGTAATTGCTTCTTCTTTGAAGTAATCACCAATTGAGAAATTTCCTAACATTTCAAAGAATGTATGGTGACGAGCTGTTTTCCCTACGTTTTCAATATCGTTTGTACGAATTGATTTTTGAGCATTTGTAATACGTGGATTTTGTGGGATTACACGTCCATCAAAATATTTTTTTAATGTAGCTACACCACTATTAATCCATAGAAGAGATGGATCTTCATGCGGAACTAGTGATGCACTAGGTTCTACTGCATGTCCTTTTTCTTGGAAAAAGTCTAAAAACATTTGACGAATTTGTGCGCCTGTTAGTTGTTTCATTGTATTTTCCTCCTTAAATATAAAAAACTCCCGTCCCTATAAAAGGGACGAGAGTTAACTCGCGATACCACCCTAATTATGAATTGATTACAATAACAATCAATTCATCACCTCATGGTGCCGTAACGTGGCAAGACGGCAGTGATTAGCTGCTCTCAGGATTAGCTTTCTGTTACCCTTCATTTAAAGCTTCTTTCAGCCATATGGAAGCTTCTCTCTATAAATGGACTGTAACGTACTTGTTCCGTCATTGATTTAATGTATTATATGACTAAATATAATAGAATTCTCTTAAGTTTGTCAATGTAGATAATCATTTATATTGGATTAATTACTTATTAATCATAAGTATTCTACTATTCATTCTTAACAGCCTTTTCATATAGTATGCATTTATTAATAAATCGGAATCTCCTTATAAGAATAATTTATAAAAATTTCTAAATATTACTTTTTTGTTATAATTAAATTATTGTTAATAAAATAAAGGAGCGATCACAATGACAACCTTACTTAGCAAAGCTAAAAACATATTAGCGACTGACGAAACGATATTATTTTACGCAGCATGTTCATTAGACATATTTATTTATCGTTCCGTCGCAAGGCCAGGATTGCTAATTTTAACGAACAAAAGGCTATTCTTTTATGGGCCAGATGTAAGTAAGAATCCAATATTTGAAGAGTACTCTTTCGCAAAAATTTCTAATCTAAAAGAACAAAAGCGTCTTTTCAACAATCAAATTGTATTTATGTATGATAACGAATGGAAAAAAATAAAACATATTCAAACAAATGATGTGAGCTCCCTCGTTCAAAAGATACACGAGCAGCTTTCTAAATAAATATATGATTAGCCCTCTATTTCTTACATAGAGGGCTTCTATACTTACACATCTTCTTTTTTCAAGAGCGGTCTCACATGAACAATGACAGTGCGAATAACTGCTAAAATCGGAACCGATATTAGCAACCCTACAATCCCAGCTACCTCTCCCCCAACTAGTAAGGCAAGCATAATAATAACGGGATGCATACGAAGTGACTTACCAACGATGTAAGGCGATAAAATGTTACTCTCCACAAATTGCAAAATCGCAATTGTGATCCCCGCCTTAATAAGTAAACTCGTTGATACTGTTGCTGCAATCATTAACGTCGGGATTGCTCCTAAAATAGGACCGAAGTACGGGATTATATCCGTTACCCCAATAATAATGCCAAGCAATAATGGATATTTCATACCGATAAACCAAAAAGAAAGAGCTGATACTCCCCCTAATACTAAACAAACAAATAACTGTCCTCGAATATAACTTCCAAGTGATTTATCAATTTCTTTCGCAAGCATTTGCCCCGTACCTCGCCATTTACTTGGGACTAGTTTCCAAAAGATATGATAAAACTCACCATAATCTTTTAATATGTAAAATACAATGAACGGTATTAAGAAAATAATGAGCAATGAATCGAGTACACCACGAGCTGTACTCATCACTTTATTTAAAAGTGCTTGAATCTTCGTTTCCACACCCACAAAAAGTTGTTTCACCTTTTCATGAATGAACGAAGGGAAATTCGCCGTTTGTTCTGTAACGCCATCCATCCACGAATCGTACATTTTTGTAAACTGCGGAAATTGTTCATTAATCTCTTGTAACTGTTTAATAACGACTGGTGTTCCTTTATAAATCCCATAACCAATTCCGCCAAAGAAAAGGATATAAATGAGCAAAATGGCAAGTGTACGGGGCATCCCTTCCTTATGAATTTTTTCAATTAAAGGGTGCAATAAATACGCAATAAAACACGCGATAAGAAACGGCGTGATTGCTACTTTAAATACAAAAATAATCGGTGCCCATAGCGGCTTAATTTTTAAAAAGACGAGCAGACAAAGAAAAACAAGTAACAATAATCCTAAACGATATATCCAAATGATTTTAAGATTCTTCACATGAAAAACCTCCTCCACCTTTATTTTGAAAATAAATGGGGTAGGTTATGTGCGAAACTTTTAAAATCTTTTCATACGGACCATACTGTTTTTTAAAGACGTACATATAAATAACATAACAAGGACAACCACCCCTGAGAATACAGCATGAATTAATATAATCAGGAGGGCTAATTATGGTTTTGTTTATGCTTGGATTATCAGCACTTTTTATGATTCTTGAATGGATTTGTATCGGGTTCGGTATTTGGAAGGGGTTCTTTATTCATTCCTCACGTAAAGAAAAAGCGAAGCAATTATGGCAGTATGGAATACTTGGCGTTGGCTGCTACGGTCTATCTTATCTTTTCTCAGAGATCGGACTTTTTTATTTGCATATGGGTGCATAAAAAAACTCCCTTGTCTACAAGGGAGTTTTTCACTTTATCGAAATGATTATAAGTAAGACTTAATCATCTTACGTGCTTTTTTCATATTGCGTTTTGAAAATACATCTTGCTTACGAGCATATTGATATGCTGCAGCTCCAACACCTAATGCGATTAATGAATTGCGTAGATTCAAAGTAAATCCCCCTTTTCGTTATCCGATCGTTCTTTCATTCTCATCAAATAAATCATCAAGAGAGCTTAGTGAACCATCTTCCTCAACTTGATGCGTATGGATTTTCCCCTTTGAAACCGATAATTCGATATAACAATTCCAGCAATAAAATTGGTTGACACCTATTTTTCCAATGTCTTTCCCTTTGCAATTTGGACAAATAAACATATGGCTTTCATCTCCTTACAGTCTCCCAGATTCTATTCGCCATTATGTCCAAACTGCATTCATTTATACATTTTACTGGAGCCTTTCAACGCTATGCGTTTGAAAGTTTCACTATATAATTTCACCTTGTTACATGAAATCATACGGTGAAATGTTTTCCACGTCCATTTCCTCGCCATTAACTGTGACCATCTGTACTTCTCCTTGTGATTCTTGCAAGCGACTAGCTAAGGTTGTTTGACGCATTGCATCATCAAGGCGATTTACACCAGATTGGAAAGCTGCTTCCTCTCCGCAAATAATAAGGAACTTCTTACTTCTTGTAATGCCCGTGTAAATTAAATTACGACGTAACATACGGTTGTAACTTTTCACGATTGGCATAATAACAATCGGAAATTCACTACCTTGTGATTTATGAATGGAACAACAATATGCATGCGTAATTTGATTTAAATCGGGCTTCGTATACGTTACCTCAATTCCATCAAATGAAACGATAATCATATCTTGTTGCTCAACGTTTTCTTTCGCATAAAACACCGAAACAATTTCCCCAATATCACCATTAAACACTTGGCTCTCCGGCTGATTCACGAGTTGCAGTACTTTATCGCCTCTTCGGTACACAACATCACCGTAAGCAATTTCTTTACTCTTTTCCCTCTTCGGATTAAATACTTGTTGCAGCGCTTCGTTTAATACATTAATACCAGCAGGCCCGCGGTACATCGGTGCTAATACTTGTACATCTCTTGCGCTAAAGCCTTTTGTTTTAGCATTTTCACAAACTTTTTTCACAACCTCAACAATTTGAGCTCCTGTACAGCCGATAAATGAACGATCTTTTTGATTTTGTGCTAAATCTGGTGGTAGAGTTCCATTTTTTATCGCATGGGCAAGTTGAATCACTGATGAGCCTTCCGCTTGACGATAAATTTCAGTAAGCTTCACTGTCGGAACTGCGCCTGCATTTAATAAATCTTTTAATACTTGTCCAGGCCCTACAGATGGCAACTGATCTTCATCACCTACAACGATAACTTGAATGTTCGTCGGCAACGACTTAAATAGCTGATTTGCAAGCCAAATATCAACCATTGAAAATTCATCGATAATAAGGAGCTTACCTTGGACAGGATCCGTTTCATTACGCTGGAAAGATCCTTCTGGCGTCCAACCAAGTAAACGGTGAATTGTGCAAGCTGGAAGTCCTGTCGATTCACTCATCCGCTTCGCTGCTCTTCCTGTTGGAGCTGTTAATAGTATTGGAAATGGATTATCATCACTGTATTCATTCGGATTTAACGATAACCCGTGTAGTGATGCATACATTTCAACAATCCCTTTAATAACTGTTGTTTTCCCTGTTCCTGGTCCACCTGTCAATAACATCATCGGTTTATGAAGTGCCGTTTGAATTGCTTCTTGCTGAAACGGTGCATATTGTACGTTCAGTTGTTCTTCAATTTCACCTAACGTTTTTAACACTTCTGCTTCTGGAAATGAAGGTGTTTCTTCTTGATTCATAAGCCTGCGAATAGACTTTACAACACCTTTCTCAGAGTAGAATAACGTTGCTAAATACACTCGTTCTTCTTCTATGATGACTTTCCCTTCACTTTGCATCGTTTCAATACAACCTATAATATCTTCCTCAGTCACTCTTCCTTCTTGATTGTTTAAAAGTGACATCGTTTCTCTTACAAGTTGATCTTTCCTCATATAAACGTGACCAAGTTGTAATGAGACATTCTCTAATGTGTAAAAACATCCTGCGCGTACACGGTCGTCATGATTACCCGATATCCCTAACGCACGCCCTATATCATCCGCTCTTCCAAAACCAATCCCGTCCACTTCTTCGATAAGTTGATACGGATTATTACGAATCACTTCTAATGTCATCTCTTTATATTGCTGGTAAATCTTAATAGAAAGTTTCGTTCCAAAACCGTAGCCATTTAAAAAGCTCATTACTTTCTCTAGCCCTTGATGTTCAACAATTGTCTCATATATTTCCTGAGCCTTTTGTTTATTAACGACACCATTTAATGCCTCAGGGTCATCCATAATTTTAGAAATAGCATGTTCTCCGAGATGGTCCACAATTTTTTCAGCTGTACGCTTTCCTATCCCTTTAAATAAATCACTCGCTAAATATTGCACCATACCTGCTTTTGTTTGCGGCAATTCTTTTTTAAATGTTTCAACCATATATTGTTTTCCATACTTTGGATGGTCCTTAAAATGACCTGTCAATGTAAACACTTCATCTTCATGCATGCGGGGAAAATGACCGTTTATCATTACTTTCTTTTCGTCATACGTTTCATTCGTTTCAATGACTTTCATACTGACAACGGAATAGAGGTTTTCTTCGTTGTGGAAAATGGTATGAAGAACTTGCGCTTTTATAAACTTTTTCTCTTCCTCAAACAAATCCATTGCATGTTGATTTCCCATTTTTCCTCTCCTTTCCGGTATTTTCACTTTAATGAGCAGTACATCCCCCACCTTTTTAGATGAGGGATAACTACCCATTAAACTATATTTTTATCTTATTCAGCTTCTTGCTCTAATAAACGAACGCCATTACCCGCTAAAAAGTGATCTGGCTGAATTTCAGTTGCTTTCTTAAATAAAGCGAGAGCCTTCTCATTATTTTCCTCAAATACGTACGCAACACCTAAATTGTAATACGCATCTGCATGCTCCTCATCCATTTCTAATACCTTTTCAAAATAAGGTTTCGCCTCTTGAACGTGTTCTAATCGCGCGAAGCAAAGTCCGCACTGGAATACAGCTTCTACATCGTTTTCATCTAATTCTGTTGCTCTTTGTAAGAATGGTAGTGCAAGACGATCATTTCCAAGCTGTACATGTGTGATACCTAACATAAATGTTACATCAGCTGATTGTAATCCAGCTTGCATTGCTTGTTCAAATACAGCTTTCGCTTCAGTAAATTGCTCTTGGCCATAATATACATTTCCTAAACCATAATAGGCTGCTGCAGATTTATCATCTAACTCTAGTGCACGTTTATAAAATAAAATCGCTCGCTCGCTATCACCTAATACGTCTAATAAATTTGCAAAATTAATGTACCCAAGCGCATCTTTCGGATTTTCTTCGATTGCTTCTGTAAAATTTTTAGCTGCTTCTTCCCAGTTTCCTTCTTGCATATATTGAATACCTGTTTCAAGTTTGTTTGACATGTCCTTCACCTCTACAACAAATTATAACAAAGAATGTATTTTCCAAGCGAACGAAAATTCGCTTTATGTAAAAGAAACCTCTAACCGCTAATCGGCAGAGGCTTCTCATTTATCCTAAATAATCCAATTTCTTACCACTACGGTATACTTCATCAATTGTAGCACCGCCTAAGCACTCATCTCCATCATAGAAAACGACTGCTTGTCCTGGTGTAATTGCACGAATTGGCTCATCACAAAGAATACGAACTGTATTTTCATCAACGATTTGAACCGTTACTTTATTGTCTTCTTGACGATAACGGAATTTCGCCGTGCACTTAAATTCTGTTTCTTTTTCTTTGTTACTTACCCATCCTACATTCGTAGCAATAACTTCATCACCATATAGAAGTTCGTTATGGAATCCTTGATCAACATATAAAATGTTTTCTTTTAGATTTTTCCCAACAGCAAACCATGGATCACCATTACCACCAATTCCAAGGCCATGACGTTGTCCAATTGTATAATACATTAAACCGTCATGCTTCCCTTTCACTTCACCAGATAATGTTTGCATTACACCTGGTTGTGCCGGTAAGTAGTTACTTAAGAAATCTTTAAAGTTACGCTCACCAATGAAGCAAATACCTGTACTATCTTTTTTCGCCGCTGTCGCTAAGCCAGCTTCTTTCGCCATTTCACGAATTTGCGGTTTCTTTAATTCACCTAACGGGAACATTGTTTTTGATAATTGCTCTTGGCTTAATTGATTTAAGAAATATGTTTGATCTTTATTGTCATCAACACCGCGAAGCATTTTATATTCGCCGTCCATATAAGCAACGCGTGCATAATGGCCTGTTGCCACATAATCCGCACCAAGCGCAATTGCATGCTCTAAAAATGCTTTAAATTTAATTTCTTTATTACACATTACATCTGGGTTTGGTGTACGACCAGCTCGGTACTCATCTAAGAAGTACGTAAATACTTTATCCCAGTATTGTTTTTCAAAGTTTACTGCATAATACGGAATACCAATTTGGTTACACACTTCAATTACATCATTGTAATCTTCTGTTGCTGTGCAGACACCATTCTCATCTGTATCATCCCAGTTTTTCATAAAAATTCCGATTACATCATAACCTTGCTCTTTTAATAAAAGTGCTGCTACAGATGAATCGACGCCACCGGACATACCGATGACAACGCGTGTTTCGTGAGGTAGTTTGTTCATCATGTCACCTCCCATGCTAATTTTGTGTTAATCGCTTCACGATTTTCACTGTTTCGTACGCCGCTTTTTCAATTTGCTCTTTCGTATTTCCAAGTCCAAAACTAAAGCGTACGGATGAACGTATTTGATCGGAGTCTTTTCCAAACATCGCTACTAATACATGTGATGGATCAATCGAACCAGCTGTACAAGCAGAACCACTTGATACTGCAATACCAGCTAAGTCTAAGTTCACAAGAAACGGTTCAATGTTCATTCCTGTAAAACTTACATTAAGTACATGCGGTAAGCGATGTTCTAAGTTTCCGTTTACCTCGAAAGTAATGCCTTCATTTTTGAAGACAGATACCATTATATCTTTAAACTCTTCATATTGGGCATTTTTTTGCTCACGAGTTTTTTCAGCTATAAGAATTGCATACTGAAGCCCAGCAATACTAGGCACATTTTCCGTACCAGCACGGCGTTTTCTTTCTTGCTCTCCGCCTATTAATAACGGTTCAAATTTCACATTTGCACCAGCGTATAAGAAACCTACACCTTTTGGCCCGTTAATTTTATGAGCTGAAATTGATAATAAATCAATACCAAACTCTTTCACATTAATTTCTACTAAACCGTAAGCTTGTACCGCATCTGTATGGAAATACGCTTGATGCTCTTTTAACAGCTTTCCTATTTCCACAATCGGTTGCATCGTCCCTACTTCATTATTCCCAAACATAACAGATACAAGAATCGTCTCTTCTGTTAATGCCTTTTGTATGTCAGAAACTTGAATGCGCCCTGTTTCATCGACAGGTAAATATGTCACTTCAAACCCTTCACGCTCTAACAATTCGCACGTATGCAAAATCGCATGATGTTCAATTTGCGTCGTTATAATGTGGTTACCTTTATGACGGTTCGCACGTGCTACACCGATAAGCGCTAAATTATCAGCTTCTGTACCACCGCTCGTAAATATAATTTCATTCGGATTCGCATGAATGCTGCGTGCACACACTCTTCTCGCCTCATCTACTGTGTGACGAGTTTGACGTCCATAAAAGTGAATACTAGACGGGTTCCCGAATATTTCTGTCATATATGGAATCATCTTTTCGACCACTTCTGGGTGAGTCGGAGATGTCGCAGCATGATCTAAGTAAATGCGTTCCATTAAATCTCCTTCTTTCCAAATCGTTTCACAAGGAATTAAATGTAAAACATATAGCCCCCGTGATTTTCTTCCTCATAACGTACTAAATCTTCTAACGTTGTACTATCTAACACTTCTTGCACCGCATCACGAACACGCATCCATAATTGGCGTTGTGCTGGTTCTTCTTCTTCTATCATTTCTACAACACTAATCGGACCCTCTAATACACGGATTACATCTCCAGCTGTAATGTTAGCCGGCTGATCTGATAGTACATATCCGCCATATGCTCCCCGCGTACTCTTTACTAGACGCGCGTTACGAAGTGGTGAAATTAATTGCTCTAAGTAATGTTCCGATAAGTCATGTGCCTGCGCAATTGATTTTAATGAAATCGGACCTTCACCAAACTTTTTTGCAAGATCAATCATAATTGTTAAGCCATAGCGGCCTTTCGTTGAAATTTTCATCTATTTTGCACCTCTTTTCAAATTTTCACTTCTATTGGTTATATCTTATTTATAAAAAGAACACAATTTAAAATCCTATGAAATTATAGCATAATATAGTATTATAAGAAATTTCAACTTGTGTATCAAAATGATAACATAAAATCACATTGAAAAACTCGGGAATTATTACAATTGAAAGAAAAATGAAAATATTATCCTTTATTTTTCCCATAAAACAGCATCCTATTTCAAATTTCGTAGAAAAAAATGATACGATAGAACGAGATTATATATTAAGGGAGACGGTCCAAATGAAACAACCACTCGCACATCGAATGCGCCCTACAAATATTCAAGAAATTATTGGGCAACAACATTTAGTTGGTGAAGGAAAGATTTTATGGCGAATGGTCCAAGCCAATCATTTTCAATCTATGATTTTATACGGTCCTCCAGGTACAGGAAAAACATCCATTGCCAGTGCAATTGCTGGAAGTACCGGTACCCCGTTTCGTCTATTGAATGCTGTTACTCACAATAAAAAAGATATGGAAGTTGTCGTACAAGAAGCGAAGATGCATCGACACCTCGTTTTAATTTTAGATGAAGTTCACCGTCTAGATAAAGCAAAGCAAGACTTTCTATTACCTCACTTAGAAAGCGGACTTCTTACTTTAATTGGTGCAACGACAAGTAATCCATTCCATGCAATAAACTCCGCTATTCGAAGCAGGTGTCAAATTTTCGAATTACACGCACTAACAGAAGATGATATTTTAATTGGGTTAAAAAGAGCTTTAGAAGATAAAGAAAAAGGCCTTGGAGAATATGCTGTAACGGTAACAGATGAAGCACTACATCACTTTGCAAACGCCTCTGGTGGTGATATGCGTTCCGCTTATAACGCACTTGAGCTTGCTGTATTATCTAGCTTTACTACAGACGATCAAGCGGCTGAAATCACACTCGAGATTGCAGAAGAATGCTTACAAAAGAAGAGCTTCGTTCACGACAAAGGCGGCGATGCTCATTATGACGTATTATCAGCATTTCAAAAATCAGTGCGCGGAAGTGATGTAAATGCAGCGCTCCATTATTTAGCACGCCTTATTGAAGCAGGTGATTTACAAAGTATTGGCAGACGCCTTCTTATTATGGCTTATGAAGATATTGGACTTGCTAGCCCACAAGCTGGACCACGTACACTAGCTGCAATTGAATCAGCTGAACGAGTTGGATTCCCAGAAGCACGCATCCCACTTGCAAATGCCGTTATCGAGCTATGCTTATCACCAAAATCAAATTCAGCTTATAAAGCACTTGATGCTGCATTACACGATTTACGCAACGGTCAAACAGGTGACATTCCAAGCCATTTAAAAGATAGTCATTACAAAGGCGCAGAATCACTTGGAAGAGGCATTGGATATTTATATCCACACGACCATCCAAACGGCTGGGTAAGGCAACAATACTTACCTGATAAAATAAAAAACAAGCAATATTATAAACCGAAAACGACAGGGAAATTTGAGCAAGCACTTTCTACTGTTTATGAAAGATTACAAACTTCGAATAAAACGAAAAATAAAGGGTAACATAAACGAAAACGTCACCATTATGGAGGCTTCGCTTATGAAAACACGTCAAGATGCATGGACAAAAGAAGATGATCTCCTTTTAGCAGAAACTGTTTTACGACATATTCGCAGCGGAAGTACACAAATAAAAGCATTTGATGAAGTCGGCGATACGTTGAACCGGACTTCAGCAGCTTGCGGCTTTAGATGGAATGCTGAAGTAAGACCGAATTACGAAGATGCTGTGCAGCTTGCGAAGAAACAACGTAAAGAATTAAAGCGCTCTGAAGCTAAAATAGAAAAAAATCAGTTCACGAAAACGAAACAACTCGTAATCGATGCTGAGTTTTCTGAAGATATTACGCCAAGTAAACAAGAACTTACGATGCAAAATGTCATCTCATTTTTGCAAAACTTGGAGCATAATAACCCTTCACTCGCAAAGTTGCAAACTGAAAATGATGTATTACAAGCTCAGCTCACTTCTCTGCAAAAAACGAATCATGAACTTGAAACGAAATTAGCGGTACTCACAAAAAAACAACAAGCAATCGAAGAAGATTACGCGATGCTTGTTCGAATTATGGATCGTGCTCGAAAACTTGTTTCGGTCGAAGAGCAAGAAGAGCAAATTGCCCCGATTTTCAAAACCGATCAAAACGGGAATTTAGATATTATTTATTCTGCTGAGAATTAAAAACAGGGATGTCACTTTTTTGACTGAGTGACATCCTTGTTTGTTTTCGGTAAATCATATATATACATGTCGGTAAATGAAATTATATTAACGATTTTTCGAATATATCTATCGTAACTTGCAATATATCAACGATTTTTCGAATATATCTATCACAACTTGCAATATATCAACGATTCAATAAAGGATATCGATTTAACGACAAAGATTGACAATAACATTCCTCCTTGTCATACAAGGAAACTCCTAAAACGGATTAGATATTTTTTACTAAAATGTTATTATAAACATATACCTTTAAAGGGGGATGGTTGCTATTTCATTAATAATCTTCAAAATAACTCTTGGCCTTCTCGTCCTGACTTTAGCTCTTTTCACCATTAACAGTCTAAAAAAGACATCCGCCTATACATCAGATAAATATGATCATTACTTACTAGCGTTACTTACATTTGAACTAGTAGTAATGCAAATATCCATATTTCTTTAATACATATAAAAAAGCATATATCCAAAATAATCTGTACCCTTTGTAAAGGACATTTTGAAAAAAGTTAGGCAACATCAAGAAGATGATTTCTGTATCCTGGTCTTACCCCTGTCAAGTAGACAGTAATAGATTAGGTGTCTTTTCATTAAGCAGCCTTAGTTCCAAATTCAATAGGACTAAGGTTGTTTAATCTTTTTTGAAATCTTTTGTTATTGTAATAGCCC